>CAZJYB010000080.1:0-18247 GCA_964549865.1 uncultured Anaerolineaceae bacterium | reverse complement strand
AAATCTGCTGAATTATACATGAATTTTAAGATTTGTTAACATAACTATTCCATGGCAGGGGTATAGAGTCATGAGAATCGTGACAAATGGAACTATGTGATTTTGGGAAGTTATGCAATAATGTCAGGACGTAAGCACATTTCCTGGAGATAGCATGGCTAAATTTACGCGTGAAGACGCCCTTGAATATCATCGCCTGAAAGGCAAACCTGGCAAGATCGCGGTCGTGCCCACCAAACCGATGGATACCCAGCGCGACCTGAGCCTGGCTTATTCGCCGGGCGTGGCGGAACCTGTTCTGGAGATCGAGAAAAATCCCGAAGATGCGTATGAATATACCTCCAAGGGGAATTTGGTCGCGGTCATTTCAAATGGAACCGCAATCCTTGGGCTGGGCGACCGCGGCGCACTGGCGAGCAAACCCGTGATGGAGGGCAAGGGTGTGCTCTTCAAGAAATTTGCGGATATCGATGTGTTCGATATCGAGGTCAACTCGCATGACCCGGATGAAATTATTAAAGTGGTGGCCGCGATCTCGCCCACCTTCGGGGGGATCAACCTGGAAGATATCAAGGCTCCCGAATGTTTTTATATAGAAGAAGAACTTAAGAAGATGCTGGATATTCCAGTGTTCCATGACGACCAGCATGGTACGGCCATCATTTCCTCCGCTGCGCTGGCGAATTCATTGGAGATCATCGGAAAGAAACACGATGAAATTCGTATTGTTATTTCCGGCGCGGGTGCCTCGGCAATCTCCTGCGCCGAATTGGCGATCCGCTGGGGAGTGAAGCGCGAGCATATCATGCTGTGCGATAGCAAGGGCGTGGTATACAAAGGCCGCAAGGAGGGGATCAACAAATACAAGGAACGCTTTCTCGTGGAGACCGATGCACGCACCCTGACGGATGCCTTGCGCGGCGCCGATGTTTTCTACGGCCTCTCAGTTGCAAACGTGTTGACTCCCGAAATGGTTAAATTAATGGCGAAGGACCCGATCGTGTTCGCGATGGCAAACCCAGACCCTGAGATCAAACCGGAACTTGCAAAGGAAGCGCGCAAGGATGTGATCATCGCCACGGGTCGTTCGGATTATCCAAACCAGGTCAATAATGTATTGGGCTTTCCGTTCATCTTCCGCGGCGCGTTGGATGTGCGTGCCAGAGCGATCAATGAAGAAATGAAATTCGCGGCTTCCAAGGCACTGGCTGCGCTGGCAAAAGAAGATGTGCCTGATTCAGTGATCCGTGCGTATGGCGGGGAGAGCATCAAATTCGGAAGGGAGTACATCCTGCCTACGCCACTCGACCCGCGCGTGCTCTTGTGGGAAGCGCCCGCCGTGGCTGAAATGGCAATGAAGACCGGCGTAGCGCGCAAGCAGATCGATATTGACGAGTATCGCGAGCAACTGGCTTATCGCCAGGGCAAAGGCGAAAGGATCCGCTATTTCTTTCAGAACAAGGCGCGTTCTTCGGGCGGGACGAAGCGTGTAGCTTTCGCAGAAGGCGAAGAACAGAAGATCATCCGTGCTGCCTATCAGATCCAGGAAGAAGGCATTGCCACCCCGGTTTTGATAGGGCGCAAACATGTGATCGAAGAGCAACTCAAATATTTGAGCCTCGATTACAAACCGGAGATCATCGACCCTGATACGTTCGGTAAAATGGATACGTATGGCAAGGCGTATTATGAATTGCGTCAGCGCAAGGGCATGATGATGACCGATGCGCAAAAGAAAATACGTGACCCTAACATTCTTGGCTCACTCATGGTGAAAATGGGCGATGCAGATGCATTCATCTCAGGTCTTACTTACGATTATCCTGAGGTGATACGACCCGCTTTACAGATCCATCATACTGCTGTGGGTGTGGCACGTGCCGCTGGCGTGTACATCATGATCGTGGAAGACAAGGTCTTTCTGTTCACGGATGCAACCGTGAATATTGACCCAACTGCCGAGGATCTTGCCGAGATCGCATTGCTGGCCGCAGACTTCGCCATGAAGATCGAACTGGACCCGCACGTTGCATTCCTTTCATTTTCCAACTTTGGCTCCACACCTCATCCGCTTTCGAGCAAGGTCAGCAAAGCAGTGGCTTTGGTTAAATCGCGCAGGCCGGATCTGCGCGTCGACGGCGAAATGCAGGCGGATACGGCAGTTGTTCCGGAGATCGCGGAACAGCGCTATCCTTTCAGCGCGGTGAAGGACGCAAATGTGCTGGTGTTCCCGTCTCTTGAATCGGCGAACATTGCATACAAATTATTGGCCCGCCTGGGGAATGCGAAAGCGATCGGCCCGATCCTGCTTGGTGTGGGTGCGCCGGTGCATGTATTGCAAACCGGCGACGATGTAAACGCGATCGTGCAAATTGCTGCCGTCGCGGTAATGGATGCGATGGGCAGAAAGTAATTATGGATAACCTGACCCGTATCGCACGCAAGATCACCTTTATTCTTTTTGTGGAACAAAGCCTGGCATCTGCCGGTTTTATCGCCGCGGCAACCATCACTTCGATTGTTGGCGCGGAACTAAGCCATCATTCAAATTGGGCAGGCGTGCCAACGGCTATATATCTTTTGGCCGGTGCATTTTCCTCTTTTATCTGGGGATATCTGATGGATATCATCGGTAGGCGCGGCGGGCTGACCTTGGGTCTCGCATTGGGTGTGGTAGGTTCCGCGTTTTCGGTTTATGCGATCATGCTGTCTTCATTTGCCTGGTTTCTCTTTGGGATGGTCTTTATGGGAATCGCAAATGCCGCAGTTGCACTGGGTCGTTTCGCCGCTGCGGAAGTGAATCCGCCAGATGCGCGCGGACGTGCCATTGCGAATGTTGTGATCGGCGGGACGTTCGGCGCGGTGTTCGGTCCGAATCTTGTCGGGCCGGCCGGCGAGTGGATCAAGCCTATTTTTGGGAATGAGCTTGCAGGCGCCTTTGTGGTAAGTTTGATTCTCTTTGCCATAGGTATGGTCGTGGTCTTTTTCGGACTTCGGCCTGATCCGCGCGAAGTGGGCCGCGAGGTGGCTGAGAAATATCCGGAAGCAGAGACAGGCTCCGGCGTGGCGCGAGGCGTGCTCGAGATTCTGCGCCAGCCTGCCGCGTTGACCGCGGTCGTTGCGATGGCGCTTGGTCAGATGGTGATGGTGCTGGTGATGGTCATCACGTCACTGCACATGCGTGATCACCAGCATGCGCTTGGCGCTATTTCGCTGGTGCTCTCGTCGCATACGTTAGGTATGTTCGCGTTCTCGATCCTCTCTGGAAGACTGGCTGATCGTTTTGGCCGCGGGCCCGTTATTCTTATTGGTTCCGGCACACTTATCCTCGCATGCCTGGCCGCGACCATTTCTCCGGATGTGCTTCCCCTTGGGGTTGCGCTCTTCCTGCTTGGCCTTGGATGGAATTTCTGTTTCGTAGCCGGCTCGGCATTGCTTGCCGATCAACTTGCACCGGCAGAGCGCTCGCGTATGCAGGGGTTCAGTGACCTGCTTGTGGGGTTGTCTTCTGCGATCGGGAGTTTGAGCAGTGGATTGATCTTTGCGGCGGTTGGATATAACATGATGGCATATATCAGCGCCGCCGCGGCATTCATTCCACTGGCGATCGTGGCGATATGGATGCAAAGAAAACCGAAAGACCTGGTGATGGCTTAAAAAGAAAAAGGCGGCGCTATCAGCGCCGCCTTTTTGATATAAATTGATATTACCCGGATGAGTCCGTGCTTGAAGGAGCAACTTTGGTCTCGGTTTTGGTTTCGGTCTTGGCTTCTTTCTTTTCAGACTTTTCAGCGCTTTTTTCGCTTAAACTGCCTGAAGCGGAGCGGTTGTCTGTGGCATAGAATCCGGAACCCTTGAAGATCACCTTGCTGGGGGTGATCACTTTCTTGAGCGCTTTTTTACGGCATTCAGGGCAGGTTTTCAATGGGGCATCGGTGAATGATTGATGGCGCTCGAACTGGACGCCGCAATTTTCACAGCGATAGGTATAGACTGGC
The DNA here is from genome assembly GCA_964549865.1 of uncultured Anaerolineaceae bacterium. Taxonomy (GTDB): domain Bacteria; phylum Chloroflexota; class Anaerolineae; order Anaerolineales; family Villigracilaceae; genus Villigracilis. The sequence continues at coordinate 14,249 of CAZJYB010000080.1, read as the reverse complement.
ATTTACTTTATCTCCTTGCTTCTCATAAGAACTTGCGGGATTATAGCGCGCAGTTCAGGGTGTGACAAGCTTTGAGACGCGGCATGTTATAATTTTCTAACAATCACGGAGATATGGATGTTAAAGATCGAGATCCTCTACTGCGCGGTCTGACATTACACAGATCGGGCCGTGAGCCTGATAGGCGAGTTACTCAAGAACTTTGAGCATGTCCTTGAATCGGTGACCCTGATCCCCTCCGACGAAGGCAGGTTCGAGGTGAGCGTGAACGGAGAGCTGGTTTTTTCCAAATTGGCGGCAAAGCGCCACGCGCAAGCAGGTGAGATCGTCGATATTATTTTCAAAATGGTCGAAGGATGAAGAATGTCTAAAAAGGGAAGAGTCTTTTCAGGTGCACGCCCCACGGGCCGGCAGCATTTGGGGAATTATCTGGGTGCCATCAAGAACTATGTGGCCATGCAGGACGATTACGATTGCGTTTACTGCATTGTGGATGTTCACGCGTTGACCACCGTCGAAACAACGCAGGACCTTAAACTGAACACGATCGAAATGGCGCTGGACTGGCTGGCTGCTGGCATCCGTCCGCAAGACTCGATCCTGTTCGTGCAGTCGCATGTGCCAGAGGTAATGGAATTGCACATGTACCTTTCGATGGTGACGCCATTGGGCAAGTTGACCGACCTGCCCACCTTCAAGGAAAAGATACGGCAGCAGCCGGAGAATATCAATTATGGCCTGGTGGGTTACCCGGTATTAATGACTGCAGACATCGTGCTCTACAAGACGGATATTGTGCCGGTCGGCATAGACCAGGCGCCTCATATTGAATTTGCGCGCGAGATCGTGCGTTCATTTAATTATCGCTACAATACAAAAGTATTGATCGAGCCGCAGGTCAAGCATACCGAAGTGTTGAAGGTGCTTGGCATTGACGGCAGGGAAAAGATGAGTAAGAGCTTGAACAATCACATCGAGCTGGCTTCCACACCGCAAGAGACCATCAAACGTGTGAAGGAGATGGTGACGGACCCGGCGCGCGTCAAACGCACCGACCCGGGCAACCCGGATATATGCAATGTGTTCACCATGCACAAGATCTTCTCCCCGCAGCCCGATGTGGATATGGTGAACGTCGAATGCCGCAGGGCGGGCATTGGCTGCGTGGACTGCAAATTGTTGTTCGCGAACAACCTGAACAAACATCTCGAACCCTTCCGCGCCAAACGCGCCGAGCTGGCTTCGCAGCAAAGTTATGTTCAGGATGTGATCAACGATGGCGGCAAGCGCGCCCGGTCCATTGCGCAAAAGACAATTGCCGAGGTCCGTGAGGCGATCGCCTTACCTTAAATTACATGCGCGTTCTTATTCAACGAGTGTCACAGGCAGGTGTAACTGTAGATCAGCAGGCCATTTCCAAAATTGGAAAAGGCCTGCTGATTTTATTGGGCGTCGGCCACGCAGATGGGGAGGAGCAGGCTCAATTCCTTGCAGAGAAGGTTGCGAACCTGCGCATCTTTGAGGATGAGGGTGGCAAGACCAATCTCTCCGTGTTGGATGTAAAAGGTGAAGCCATCGTGGTTTCACAATTCACCTTATATGCAGACACGCGCAAGGGACGCCGGCCCTCCTTTATCGATGCTGCAACGCCGGAGATCGCCGCGCCGCTGGTGGAGCGCTTTGCAGAATTGCTGCGCAGCTACGGTGTGCCAACCCAGACTGGTCAATTTGGCGCACATATGCAAGTCGAGATCCATAACGATGGACCTGTGAGCATCTGGTTGGAAAGATAATCGAAAATGTATAATCGTTTTGCAGATTTCTTCCAGAGGCGCGAACGTGCCGTTTTTGTTCTTCACGTGGCGATATTCATTGCTTATATCCTGGTTCGCGTGACGACCACATCCCCGGCGTTGAAATCTCCACGTGAATTGGCGGATACGGATATTTATCTACGCATCTCGACCCAGCCGATCATTGGCTCTGGTTTTTTGGAAGTCGACCGTCCCTTTATATTCCCTCTCCTTTTGCACATAGTCCACCAGGATTTTCGTGCTGCCGCGGTTATTCAATTGGGTATAACTATTCTTGCCTGGGGAATTCTGTCCCACCTTATTTCAAGCTCTTTTCACCTCGTATGGTTGAGACTGTTTTCGTTCGTCCTGATCCTTGCTTTGAGTCTTGTGCGCCATCTTGCCGGCTGGGATTTTGTGATGATGACCGAGTCTCTTTCGCTTTCCTCCTTTGCGCTTCTGATCGCCTGCGGGATACGGCTTTTACGCGGCTGGCGGATTCATAAGGTCATCGTCCTTTGTGTTGTAGCCTTCCTTTTTGCATTTACGCGCGATACGAATGCGTATTTGCTCGCGATGTTTGCAGGGATGTTATTGTTTGCAGTACTGTTCCATTGGGCAGCGCCCAGGGCCCTGATCGTGGCTGCGGTCTTTATGCTGATCTTTTTCATAAGCAATTTGAGCGCAGATACAAGTGAACGCTGGGTGTTTCCTCTCGTAAATGTAGTAGGGAAGCGCCTCCTTCCTTATACTGCATCCATTCAAAGTTTTGAATCATGTGGTATGCCCGTCACACCTGAATTGCTGCGCCTGGCGGATTCCTTTGCGAATGGACAAGACCGGGCATTCTTCAATGACCCGGCACTTGAAGGTTTTCGTGTATGGGTTCGCGAACATGGCAAATCCTGTTACGCGCGTTGGCTGTTGGCCCATCCGGCGCAAGCAATCGGCCAGGCTTTCGGTGAATTTAACGGCTTAATATATTTTGAGGACGTGGACGGATACTTTTCGCGACGCTATACGGATGTGCTGCCCTCGCGCGTTGAACGCGCTCTCTACCCGGTCTATTATGTGACCTGGTTATGGGCTGTTCTTACAATTGCCGCATTGATCGCGGTGATGAGACGCGCCTGGCGGGATAATGTTCTGTGGGCAGTATTCATTATGCTTTGCCTGACGATCTTCCCACATTTGTTCATCACCTGGCATGGAGACGCCATGGCACCACATCGTCATGCCGTCTCTGTGGGGATGCAGCTGGCTCTAACGATGTGGCTATTGATTTTCCTTGTGCTTGAAAAGGCCGATATCCAATTTACAAAGGAAAAGCAAAGATCATGAGGCCCTCAACCCCCAATGCCTTCCAAAAATTCATCCATCGCTTCCTGATGCTGCGGCCCGTATCTGCATTCCTCGCGGTGATCCTTCACCAAGTGGATGCAATTGCTCTGAAATTGACAAAAGGCAGGCATACCATCACGGAGATCGTCGGCCTGCCCATCATTCAGCTTACCACGATGGGTGCAAAGACAGGCCAGCTGCGCACCATGCCCCTCGTAAGCCTGATCGATGGGGAGAAGATCGCGCTGATTGGCTCCAATTTTGGCCGAAAACACAACCCGGGCTGGTATTACAACCTGATGGCCAACCCCAAATGCACCGTCCATTTCAGCGGGCGTACGGGTGAGTTTATGGCCCGCCCAGCAGAAGGGGATGAACGGGAAAAATACTGGCAAATGGCCATCTCGTACTACAAAGGCTATGATCTATACAAATTTCGAGCCTCGCATCGCGTGATTCCGGTCATGATTTTGGAGCCATTAAAATCGTTGTCAAGATGAGAATTTCATGATAAAGTTTCGAAAGTAGGATGCAAGTAGGTTTTCGTTAGGAAGTATGAAGACGACGGCTCAAAGCAAATACCTTTGAGCCGTTCTGTTTTTTAGACCGTTCCGATGGAAGACATACTTCGCCACTATTTTTCTTTTTTGCTCAGGAGGCAAAATGTCAGAACGTATTGTCGGTACGGTCAAATGGTTCAATGGTTCCAAAGGCTACGGTTTCATTGAACGCGAAGGCGGCCCTGATGTCTTCGTTCACTTTAGCGCCATTCAAGGCGAAGGCTTCAAGAACCTGCAGGAAGGCCAGAAGGTGGAATTCACCATCGAAAATGGCCCCAAGGGTTTGCAGGCCGCTGAAGTCGTAATTCTCTAATTGCGGTTTGACCAAAAAACGGTCCCGTTGAAAAACGGGACCGTTTTAATTTTCCGCTTCCCCTTTTGCCCTTGCAGGATGCTTCGCGAGGGACAATGCAGGCGGGACCCATAGGCTGGTATCCGTTTGAACAGCCATTGCTCCCGCTGAGAGCATATCCGCGGCATCCTTTTCATTCCAGACGCCTCCGCTTCCGATGATTGGGATGCCAAGTTTTGCCGCGGAATATACGATTTCCAACGATCTGGGGAACAACGATTGCCCATGGATCCTGCCGGTGATCAGTTCGCCATCCATTGAAGCCAACGCGCCGCGCGGTGAAGCAATGCTGATCGCGACCGCGCCGTCTTGAATCAGGCGCGGCCCAAGCGAAAGGACCTGCTCGACCGGAAGTGAAAAGATTAGGGGCAATTCACCCAAACACATTTCAAGGTTCAACATAATAATATCGTCTGCAAGCAGGGGAGCGAAGCCCAGTTCAACGGCCATCACATTTTCAACATTTTCAAGGGTTTGAACCATCTGCCTTGTTTCTTCCGGGCGATCTGCCATGAGATGGATAATGATCGGCAGGGGAGCGCGGTTCCAGCGCGCAGCATGAGACTTGACCACCGAAGACAGACCGGGATTAGGCAGACCGGTGTGCAGCAGGAATCCGCCTGGGAATTCGATCACAGCCGGTTGCGCAGTCGGCAGGCGCGGGCGCAGCGAGATCGGGTTCGTCACGAACGCGCCGAAAGCGTCCAGCGGAATCCCATTGCGCGGGTCGGGCGCGAATCCCAATGACCCCGCCGCGTTCATGAAGGGTTTGCTAAAATACAAGTCGCGTTTCATATTAGGGGATTGTAAATCAGCCGTTGAATGGAACTTGTGTATCGAACCTGTGTTGTGTGCCAGCGGTCCTATTGTACGATGTTTCCAGATGCGGGCGGATTCACGGGTCTCTCCCTTTTCACGAAAAAGTAAATGCCGTAAGCCACCACCCAAAGGCCGATGATCACCAGCATTTTGTTTTCATAAGACAGACCGGCCAGAAGACTGTTTGACAGTTGACTCGCGAGCAAGGCGATCAGAATGAAGCGAACCACGCGGGCCGGTATGGAGATCAGCATAAATGCAATGACAGACATCACCGAGTGAGAATTTGCAGCATAGATTTTGTAGGGTATCCCAAGCAACGGGCCTAGAAGGACCGCAAAAATGCCGGACTTGTGGAGGCCTGATTGCACCTGCTGAATATCCTTCCAGCGTATTGCGGGGATCCTGTCCATAAGCTTGTTCACAGCTTCGACGTCTGCCCTTCCCCAATAATACATGATCACGCCACCTGTAATGGCGCCGCCCAATGCATACAAACACGCGAGCAGACCTTCACGAATACCCTGAATCGCAACCATGCTGATCAAGACGTCCGGCACAATAAAGAATAATGTGGCTTCTGCAAATCCCCAGATGAAGACGATCAGATTCAAGAGCATGTGATTTCCTATTGGTAAAGCGCGCCGAAGAAGCGTGTCATGTGAAAAAAGAGCGGCGACACGAAGATGAGACTGTCTATCCTGTCCAACACACCGCCGTGGCCGGGGATCAACGCCCCCATGTCCTTGATGCCCATGTCGCGTTTGATGACGCTTATTGTGAGGTCGCCCAGCTGGCCGCCCATCCCCACGATCAGGCCGGTTAGAATGATCTGTAATGCGCCAAATTCGGGAAATGTAGATCGAAAGATCCATGGCATGCATAACGATATCAGCAAGGCACCAAGTGCGCCTTCGATCGTCTTGTTGGGGCTGATATTGCTGCGCAACTTGTGTTTTCCGAAGAGTCTTCCAAAGACATACGCTGAAATATCGTTGATCTCAACCGCGAAGACAATGAACAGGACGTAGTTCAGCGAGTAATCCGAGTTTACGAGAAAACTTAAATGGCCAAACATCCAGCCAAAGTAAAGGAATCCGGTGATGCCAAGCGCGATGGCATTCAACTGCCCTTCATATTGGTTTTGCAGGATCGGGATCAACAGGATCAGGCCGATCACGTAAACAGGCAGGGCCATGAACAGGCCGTACCCGCCAAAGAGTCCCGTTCTTGGGTCGAATATCAGGGCGAGAACTGCAACAGCCAGGATGCCCAGATACACGATGCGCGAGATCCAGAGATTTTGGTCCAGGCCGGTCGCGCGGGAAAATTCCCTGAATCCCAGCACTGAAAGCCCAAAGACTCCAACGATCAATGCAATGCGGCCGAGAATGATGAAGGTGAAAAATACCGGGACCATGATAAGCCAGCCGCGATAGATCCCCCACACGGCCGTGAGGTTTTTATGAAATACCCTGTTCAGGATGATCAGGATCAACCCAACAAGGATCATCAAGCTGGCAATAATGGCAGTATAAAGCTGGAAAGCGCTGTTTTGAATTGTCGCCAGTATCATGCTCCCGCCTTTCTGCTGATGGTCCTCAGCCTTCTCGCGATCGTGATGATGCAGCCCGTGTTGATCATCCACAGGCACCAGACGAGCAATGGAAACGATTGCCAGGCAAACGGGCTTGATGAATAATAAAGGCATACTGCAATTAAAGTGAACATTCGCTGTTGCTTGTTCATCGGGCCGATGAACAGACCAAACACGCTCATGTGATTGCCCAACGTGCGCGTATATGCGACCAGCAATGAAAGGATGGCCGCCGCAAAGCCCAGATATGGTGAGCTGTTTGCGGCGAACCCGGCTCCGACAAATATTGCGACATCTGAAATGCGATCCGGCACTTCATTGAACAACTCGCCAATTGCTGAGGTTTCCCCTTTTTCGATGGCAACCATGCCATCCAGCATATTTGCAATTAATCTTAGCAGGATAAACACGGCGGCCAGCATCCACCAAATGCGAGGGTTACTGCTCAAGCCTGTAATTGCAAAACTGATTCCCGCACTCAGGCCAAATAGTACACTGAGAATGGAGATTCCGTTGGCAGAAATGCCGGTGTGGATAAGGAGTTTGACGGTCAGGCGCGATAGTGCAAGTTCGCGTGCCGGAATCGGCCTTCTATCCCTAGAGTGATATTGCATATCTTGCCTGTAAGGTGACGTCTGGACCAATGATGAACATGCTCATTTGATTTCCATTCCTGTCATTCTATAACCCTGATGGGTGGGACTGGTTGCATGCACGGGGCGACCAAAAGACTATTTTGAAAATTCAATGGCCCACCATAATCACAAGGGTGGAAAAGGTGAATTCCATAAAAAACATCCGGATTCATTTGAACCCGGATGTTTGCATGATCAAGCTGTTTCGATCAGGCCCATGGCCTGCAGCATTTCTTCGTTGCTGGCGAACTTGAACTCCTCAAGACCGCGCTTTTTGGCCTCTTCCACCTCGATCGCTTCGAGGCGTTTGATATCCTCTTTCATAATAATAGGCTTGTTCAAACCCTTCATCTTCGCGGTGACCGACTCCGGGCGTGTGTTGCCAGGCTGTTTGCTCTGCAAATATGCCAAAACAGCCTTCGCAGCGTTCGTGCCGTCCTTGCGCGCAAGGCCTACCAGGCCGTCGCTTGCTTTGCGCGACCAGCCTCCAACGAATACGCCTTCAATGGGCGATTCATACGAATGACCATCAACGGGGAAGCGGGGATTCGGATTCTTCACGAACTCATTCCATTCCACGGGCAGCCCAAAGGATTCATCCACTTTGTCGCCGATGGCAAAGATCACGGTTTCCACATCGATCGTGCGCTTATTGCCGGTGCCGCGTGCCTTCACTTCACCGTCTTTCAATGAAAGTGTATTGTCTTCCACTTCGAGTTTCGTCAATTTGCCATTCTCACCGAACATCCCGGTGGGTGAGGCGAGAAAATCAAAGTGAAACTTCGCATTCATGGTTTTTGGGTCTGCTTTCGCCAGGGCATCTAAAACTTTATGGCGACCAGTTTCCGGGTCCTGTTCGATCGCTTGAAGGGCCGGGAGCACGCGCCCCATTTCTTTTTCAAACTCTTCCAGATCCAGGTAGGAGATCAAATGCTTCATCTCCTCCTTCGTAAAGTTCACCTCGGCGGGGCCGCGTCTTACGACCGCGGTGACTTGCTCCGCTTTTTGTACGTTGATCAGATGACGCGCAATGTCCACCATCACGTTGCCCGCGCCGATGATGGCGCAGCGTTTTCCGAAACGATATTTTCTCTGGCTGAAGGGCGGAAGTTTGTTATAGAAATAAACAACGTCTTTTGCGTGATAGACCCCTTCAAGCTCTTCACCCGGTAAACCAAGTGATTTGGTTCCCTGTGCGCCCACGGCTACCAGCACCGCGTCGAAGCCGAGCGCGCGTAATTCATCGAAGGTCATATTTCCATTTGTGCTGATGGTGATATTTCCATAGTAATCAATGTTGGGCTGCTCGAGTGCCTGGCGGAACTGTTTGCGAAGGCCTTCCTTCATCACATGCTTGTCCGGATAAATGCCGTATTCGGCAAGGCCGCCCGCCTTGATATCGCGGTTCAAGAGCGCCACACGCACGCCTTGTTGGGCCAGTTCACGTGCGGCGAACAGGCCCGCGGGGCCGGCACCGATCACAGCAACAAAATATTGGTTTTCCACGCGCACGTTCCTCCTTGCATCTTACTTCAAACCAAAACTGCCTGATTATATTTGAAAAGTTACAGGCACACAAGCAAGGCCGACTTTACGGGCAGGCCGCTAATTTATATGCAATCGAGATGTCATCTATGCTAAGATTAAGTATCGATTCATAAGGAGGCACCATGAACGACGAATCCAAAAATGATCCCGCAAAAAAATTGCGAAACCTGCTGGGTGGGGCGGGGAATTCGCCGATGAAGAATCTTCCTAAAAAGGATGATCCCACCCCGTCTTTTCTTCCTGTGCAGGGTGAATCTTCTGTGACGAGCACACTGCCTCATTCTGCTCCCATAGCTGCTCCACCTTCGAAAGGCAGCAGGCCCAGCCTGATAGGCCCTCCCTTCTGGACGATCGCCAGCATCATCTCTCTGGCCGTGAACGGCATTCTCGTCATTGTTTTAATTGGCTTGTTGTTCAATATGCAAAGATTCGATGTAGGCAATGCCTTAAATCTGGGCAATAGTTTTCTTGGCGGTCTGTACACCAACTTTGAAAAAATGGACCGCGCCAGCATCACCACGAACGTGCAGGTGGAAACAACCATTCCTGTGAAATTCGATCTGCAACTTAATCAGCAGACAAACGTGGTTCTCAGCCAGGATGTGACCATCGATAACGCGGTGGTCACGGTGAAAACAGGCGGCTTGAATATAACAAATGCGTTAACGACCATTGTGCTGCCTCAGGGAACGACCCTGCCGATTGTGCTAAACTTGACGGTGCCTGTGGATACGACCGTGCCCGTAATTCTCAACGTGCCGGTGGATATCCCTCTCGATCAGACAGAGTTACATGAGCCATTCGTCGGCTTGCAGAATGTCGTGCGGCCTGTCTATTGCATGATCAACAGCGGCGCGTTGAACCTGGATGGTCTGCCTGTCTGTAACTAATTTTACATCTCACTGCGGAGCTAAATGACAAACAAGGTCACACAAACCACTCTTAAAAATGGCATGAAGGTCATGCTTAAAGAGATACACACAGCACCCATTGTCTCCTCCTGGGTCTGGTACCGCGTTGGTTCGAAGGATGAAGTAACGGGCAGGACCGGCATCTCGCATTGGACCGAGCATATGCAGTTCAAGGGGACGAAGAGATTTCCCGCCAGTATTTTGGACAAGTCCATCTCGCGTGAGGGGGGCACCTGGAATGCCTTCACTTATCTCGATTGGACAACCTACTTCGAGACCATGCCGGCCGATAAAATCGACCTGGGTTTGCGCCTCGAAGCAGACCGAATGGTAAAAAGCCTGTTCAATGAAAAGGAAGTGGCTTCTGAAAGGACCGTCATCATTTCAGAACGTGAAGGTCATGAAAACGAGCCCATGTTCAGGTTGAGTGAGGCGATGCAGCAGGTGGCGTTTCGCGTGCATCCCTACCATCATGAAGTGATCGGAGACATGGCAGACCTGCTAACCATCACGCGCGACGATCTTTATGAACATTATCGTACTTATTATGTTCCAAATAATGCAGTCATGGCGGTTGCCGGTGATTTTGACAGCAAGGCGATGCTCAAGCGCATCCGCGAATTATTCGAAAAGATCCCTGCGGGTAAGACCCCGCCGCGGTTAAAGCGCACCGAACCTCAACAAATGGGTGAGATGCGACTCTCCGTTGAAGGCCCGGGTGAAACCACTTATTTGCAGGTAGCTTATCGCTTCCCCAATGCTACTCATTCTGATTTCTTTTCCCTCACCGTGCTGGATAGTTTACTGGCTGGAGCAAGCAACCTCAATATGTTCGGCGGCGGAATTTCGAACAAGACCTCGCGCCTGTATCGCGCACTTGTCGACAAGGAATATGCAGTCAGTGCCTCCGGCGGGGCGGCCGTCACGATCGACCCCTACCTTTATACCTTCACACTGACGGTTCATCCCAAGCGCAAGCCTGAAGAAACCCTGGCTGCGCTTGATGAAGAACTCAAAAAGGTGCAGGACGACATGGTATCAAAAGAGGAGATCACGCGTGCCATAAAACAGGCGCGTGCCATCTTTGCATATGGAAGCGAAAACATCACCAACCAGGCTTTCTGGATGGGTTTTGCCGAAATGTTCGCCACATATGACTGGTTCAGCGATTATTTGAACAAACTTGCAAAAGTCACACCACAGGATGTGCAACGCGTTGCCAGAGAATACTTCCAACCGAGGAATAGAATTGTCGGCACTTACATTCCGAAAGGTTCGGAGGCATAAATGGTGAAGAAGAAAAATATTCCGGCAAAGAATTCCCTGCCCGGTCCTGATGATATTTATCGCGTTAAACTTTCGAATGGGATCACGGTGTTGGCGCGTTCGAACTTCAACAGCCCTTCGATAAGCATCAATGGGTATTTGCCTGCGGGCGCGATATTTGAAAACGATGAAAAACTTGGCCTTGCAGATTTTGTTGCATCGGCACTCATGCGCGGGACGCAAACACGGACCTTCGATGCGATCTACAATGAGCTTGAATCTGTTGGTGCAAGCGTAGGCTTTGATGCAGGGGTCCACAATACGAGTTTTGGCGGGCGTTCGCTTACGGAAGATCTTCCATTGATACTTACGCTACTTTCTGAGTCCCTGCGTGCGCCGATTTTCCCTGTGATCGAGGTGGAAAAACTGCGCGCCCAGTTACTTACCGGGCTGGCGATCCGCGCACAGGATACTTCGGATATGGCTGCCCTGGTCTTCGACCGCACGCTTTATGCCGGGCATCCTTATGGCAGGCCAGGCGATGGGTTTGTGGAAACGATCCAATCGATCACGCGCGATGACATCGAAGAATTCCATCGCCTCCATTTTGGACCGAGGGGCATGGTCATTTCGATCGTCGGCGCGATCGAACCGAAGAAGGCGGTTGCAGAGGTGAGTCGTGTTCTGGGCGGCTGGCAGGTTGAAGGTCAGAGGGAAGCGCTTGCACTTCCTCCACTAACTCTCGTTGAGGAAACGGTTAAACAACATCATCCTATTGCAGGTAAATCCCAATCTGATATTGTGGTTGGAACGGTTGGACCCCGTCGTAAAGACCCCGAGTACATGGCGGCCTCATTGGGAAATTCCGTACTTGGCCAGTTTGGCATGATGGGTCGCATTGGCGATGTGGTACGCGAAAAATCCGGCCTTGCCTATTACGCCTATTCCAGCTTGAGCGCGGGAGTTGGCCCTGGCGCCTGGGAAGTCAACGCTGGAGTGAACCCAAAAAATTTGCACAAGGCGATCGGCCTGGTGGAAAAAGAACTGCGGCGCTTTGTAAAGAATGGTGTGACAAAGGATGAACTTGCCGATAGCCAGGCGAATTATGTTGGACGATTGCCGCTTTCAATGGAATCGAACAGCGGTGTGTCCGGCGCGTTGATCAACATCGAACGATATGATCTTGGGCTGGATTATTATCAGCGTTATGAAGGCTTGGTGCGTGAAATAACGCGTGGCGACGTATTGGAAGCCGCCCGTAAATATATTGACCCAGACCGTCTTGTGATCGCAACGGCGGGCCCGTAGAATCTTGGACTCATGAAACTTTCTACTGGAGTTGACCTGATCGAGATCGCGCGTATCCGTGGGGCGATAGAGCGCTACGGTGAGCAGTTTATTTCCAGGATATATACGGAGGGGGAGCAACGCGAATGTGCGGGCCGGGCCGCTTCACTTGCGGCGCGCTTCGCAGCGAAAGAGGCAACAGCCAAAGCGCTGGGTTGTGGCATTGGCGATGTGGGTTGGTTGGAGATCGAAGTGACGGGGGATGAAAACCATGCCCCGCATCTGGTTTTGCATGGCGCAGCAGATAAGATGGCGAAGAAGCTGGGGTTGAACGATTGGTCGCTGAGTTTAAGCCATACGCACGAACATGCGATCGCATTTGTTGTGGCAAATGGATAAAAAATCCTCCCGCGGTACTGGCCCGCGGGAGGTTCGTAAGGACGGTGTAAAAATACAGTGAATGGCGAACTGTATTTTTACATCATTTTTGGTCCTCAACGCCGATCCAAAGGTGGCCGGGCAAGACAGGCCGATAAGGGCGAATCGTGAGTTTTCCCAGCTCAAGCTGTTTTTGTCCGTTTTCCATCATGCTCGGGTGAACAAGGCAGAGGTCTGGAACGCGGCCATATTTTTGGCGATAATAATCCATTGCTTTCTGGATCTTTATGCTTAGTGTGGTACGCGGGTCGTTATCGAACCATAACATTCCGGTATGCATGTTGGTTTTCCTTTCCGTCATTCAGTCAATTGCAGGGACCCAAAAGTTGAGCCAGTTGGTTTCTTCCCGCATGGAGAATTGTGATCGTGTAATTAGGTGGTTGAGCGAAGCATCTGAACTTCCCGTAACGATTTGGGCAACGCGCGGTTCGTGAATATGCCCGAATAAGCGGGTGCGGAAGAAAGCCATCCAATCGTTCAGTTCGCTTGCACGGTTTGCATTCAAGGTAATGATCGGCCATACACGGCGGCTGGGTCCGCGCAGCAGAAGCCAGCGAAGATTCTGCCCGGTCTGATCGTTAAGTTTTATGACCTCTTCCAGGTTATCGATCAGAAGTAAAATCGATTGCTGGTCACCCTTGTTATTGTGGGCCCAGGTGACGAGGGATTGTAATAACTCATTCGTTGCCTCATCGTTTACAGAATAAATCCCGGCATTTGTTTTACTGTTTTGGAACTGAAGCCACTCATTTGGACGGGCTGTCACAACCCCATATTGGACTTCCGACGGAGTGTGAAGATGTTCCGTGGCGCGGGCGATCATTTTCAAGAGCGAAGTTTTGCCGCTTGCCTGATCTGCGGTGATAAGAATGGGACCTGGAACCGGATCATACAGATTCAAAAGAACCGGTAAACCGTCTTCCGCCAGGCCAAGGAAGAGAGCTCCGCGGGGTAGTGAGCCTGTGTCAGCCAGAACAGACTTCAGAGAAGGCAGGGCAGGCGCGGAGATGGGCCGATTCGCCCGTTTTTCTTCGGCGAGTTCGGTCAGGTTTTCAATCATCAGGTCGAAGCGCTTTATATTATCCATAATAGAACACTTGTTCTAAATAATACATCGAACAGGATCAGATGTCAAGAGGCAATTTTCTCGCTTCATATTTAAGTCCATTTCTGTACAATTGTCTTGACGATGCCCGTTGTTTTGGTATAATCGGCCTGCTTAAAAGGCCACGCCGACGTAGCTCAATTGGCAGAGCACCCGCCTTGTAAGCGGGCGGTTACGAGTTCAATTCTCGTCGTCGGCTCCATTAGTCTGTTTGTCGGTTAGTCTCTTTAAGAAAATTATTGAAGGGGCTAAGCGACTAGTAGATTAAATACTAGAAAATATTAATTGGGCAGTTACCCAAGTGGCCAAAGGGGACTGACTGTAAATCAGTTGTCAGTAGACTTCGGAGGTTCGAATCCTTCACTGCCCACTACCGGTAAAAATTTCCGGTCAGCACGTTAAGCCCTCATAGCTCAGTTGGTAGAGCACACCCTTGGTAAGGGTGAGGTCACGAGTTCAAGTCTCGTTGAGGGCTCAGTTGCTGAAAAGCATTCTTGTTATATATAAAAGGAGATCGAAAAATGGCGAAGGTAAAATTTGACAGGAACAAGCCTCACTTGAATGTGGGGACGATGGGGCACATTGACCATGGGAAGA
>CAZJYB010000079.1:0-18417 GCA_964549865.1 uncultured Anaerolineaceae bacterium | reverse complement strand
GGATAAATTCACCAAAATGACCTGGTCCTTCTTCATTTGCGGTGCGCGCTTGATGACCTCCGCCACGGCATGGGACGATTCCAGTGCCGGGATGATCCCCTCGGTCTTGCACAACCTCTCGAACGCGCTCAACGCTTCCGCGTCCGTCGCGGACGTATAAAATGCGCGCTCGTTATCCCTCAGCATTGCATGCTCGGGGCCAACCGCAGCGTAATCGAGACCGGCCGATACTGAATGGGTCTCCGCGATCTGTCCGTCCTCATCCTGAAGTACATATGTGCGCGTCCCATGGATCACTCCGATGCGCCCTCTGGAAGGGTCGCCAAAACGCGCGGCATGTTTGCCGGTAGCGATCCCGCTGCCACCTGCTTCGACACCGATCAATTCCACACCGTCATCATCCACAAATCCGCTAAAGACACCGATTGCATTCGAGCCGCCGCCTACACATGCGATAACCGTATCCGGCAACCGTCCCACATCGCGCAGCATCTGTTCGCGCGCTTCGATCCCGATCACAGACTGGAACTCGCGCACGATCGTCGGGTATGGATGCGGACCCAAGGCGGAACCCAATAGATAGTGTGTATCGCGCACATTCGTCACCCAATCGCGAATCGCCTCGTTGATCGCGTCCTTCAGCGTCTGCGTACCTGAAGTGACCGGTCGCACTTCCGCGCCAAGCAATTTCATGCGGAACACATTCGGTTCCTGCCTCGCAATGTCCACCACGCCCATATACACCACACAGTCGAGCCCCAGCAGTGAAGCAGCCGTTGCAGATGCCACACCATGCTGGCCCGCGCCCGTCTCAGCCACGATGCGTTTCTTGCCCATGCGCTTTACCAACAGCGCCTGCCCCAAGGCGTTGTTGATCTTGTGCGCGCCCGTATGCGCCAGGTCTTCACGCTTCAAATAGATCTGCGCGCCGCCCAATTGTTCGGATAATCGCTTTGCATATGTCAACGGCGTCGGCCTGCCCACAAACGAAGCCAGCAACCCTTCGAACTCACGTCGAAAGGCCACATCATTTTGCGCAGTCACAAAGGCCTGCTCCAACTCGATCAACGCCGGCATCAACGTCTCGGGGACGAACTGCCCGCCATATGGCCCGAATTTATGAGGTAGTAAAGTTGACATGATTTTTGATTCCTATTTCTGAATTTCGACCTGACGAACTGCATTCACAAATGAAGAGAGCTTGATCGGGTCTTTCTTACCCGGGGCTGATTCCACGCCGGAGGCCACATCCACGCCCCAGGGATTCACCTGCCGCACCGCGTCTGATACATTCTCTGGGGTGAGGCCGCCCGCCAGTAACAGTGAATATTTCTTCGCCATCTCACTTGCCGCTGACCAATCTGCGGTGACGCCGGTGCCACCATATGATCCTTTGACTGATGCATCCACCAATAAAGCTGGAGGTTCACTTCTTGCAAAACCATTTACTTCTGCAGGAATTCCACGAAATGCCTTGAATGCTTTTCCATCGAGTGCGTTCAACATCTCTGGCGTTTCATCTCCGTGCAGTTGGGAAACATCCAGAGAGCAGGTTTCGAGAATATTCTTTATCTCATCCACAGATGAATTCACAAATACGCCAACTAATTTGACCTTCGGATATTCTTTTTTCAGCACAGACGTGATCTCGGCGCAAGTTTCCTTTTCGATAAAGCGAACGCTCTTTGCGTAGAAATTAAATCCAAGGTAATCAGCGCCCGCATCGATCGCGGCAATGGCGTCGTTCAAAGACTTGATTCCGCAGATCTTGATGATCGTCATAATTCACAATCCATCGTCATTGCGAGGAGGGAGTTTTCCCCGACGAAGCAATCCCCTTCGACATATCTGAGATTGCTTCATGGCTGTCGTCCCTCGCAATGACGCCAACCCCCGATAATTCGCGGACCTTGGCCGGGATGTCAACTGAAGTGATCAGCGCCTCGCCAACCAAAATTGCATCTACATGGGCTTTGGCCAACCGCTCAACATCAGTAGTCGTGAAAATTCCACTTTCTGCAACAACGGTGATTTCTGCCGGGATCATCGGGCGTAGACGCTCTGTGGTCTCGAGCGAGACGTCAAACGTGCCGAGGTTACGGTTGTTGATACCGATCAAACGTACATCTTTCAATTTCAAAGCCCGCTCAGTCTCGGCTTCATCGTGGACTTCGACCAATGCGGTCAATCCAAGCGCCAGAGTGACCGCATGAAGGTCAGCGAATAGTTTGTCGTCGGTCAGCGCGGCGGCAATGAGCAGGATGGCGTCTGCGCCATTGGCGAGTGCCTCATGGAGCTGCACTTCGTCGATGATGAAATCCTTTCGCAACAAAGGGATCTCCGATTTGCGCGTAAAGCGCAATTCACGTAGTGTCTCCAGTTTGCCCATGAAGAACTTTTCATCGGTGAGGACCGAGATCGCAGCCGCGCCGTTTTGAGTGTAGATATCCGCCACTTGATACAGGTCGAGGTGCGAAGCGAGAATCCCTTTCGAGGGAGAAGCGCGCTTGAGTTCAGCGATCAGGCTTACCCCCCTCTCCCGCTTGGGAGAGGGGCTGGGGGTGAGGGCAGCAAGAAAATCCCTGGGTGCTGGAGCAGAGTCCGCGGCGTGGCGCAAGGCTTGGGCGTCGAGCGCCGCAATTTCCGTCTGCTTGTGTGCGATGATCTCAGCGAGGATGCTCATTGAAGGGATTTTGAATATTCAACCAACGCGTCGAGTTTGGCGAGGGCCTTACCACTATCGAGTGAAGCCTGGGCCTCGACCAATGCCGCTTTGAAATCACCTGCTTCAGCAGCGATTGCACCCGCAGCATTGAGCAGGATGGCATCGCGGCGCGCACCTTTCAGTTTGCCACTGAGCAATTCGCGCATCATCACAGCGGACTCTTCGGGCGTGCCACCGCGCAGGTCCTCCACTTTTGCGCGTTTGAGGCCAAGCTCGGTTGGGTCGAGATCATAGGTGCGCACCGCGCCATCCTTGAGATGACTGATGCGATTGACACCAGTGGGATTCAGTTCGTCGATGCCGTTGGCGCCGTGAATCACCAACGCGGCGCGTGAGCCAAGTTCGTTGAGCACATTCGCAAGCGGTTCGGTGAGCGCCGCGGAATACACACCGATCAATTGCACGTCCGCACCTGCAGGGTTGGTGAGCGGACCCAGCAGATTGAAAATGGTACGCTGCGCGATCTCTTTGCGCGGACCCCCTACGTGTTTCATGGCAGGATGAAATTTTTGCGCAAACATGAAGCCAATACCCACTTCATCGATGGCTTTGGCAACCTGTTCCGGTGTGAGGTCAAGATTCAAACCCAACGCGCCGAGCACATCTGCTGAACCACATTGTGAGGAAGCGGCGCGGTTGCCGTGCTTGGCAACTTTCCGTCCAGTGCCGGCGATCACGAAAGCCGCGGCTGTTGAGATATTGAATGTGTGCGCACCGTCGCCGCCTGTGCCGGCTGTATCGAAGAGGGCTACCGTGCGATCGGCCACATCCACTTTGAGCGCGTTCGCGCGCATGGCACGCGCCGAGCCGGTGATCTCCGGAATGGACTCGCCTTTCATACGCAGCGCCACAAGATACGCGCCGATCTGCGCGGGCGTGGCCTGGCCCGTCATGATAATGTGCATGGCTTCCTGCGCTTCGTCGGAGGACAGGTCCGTGCGATTGATGGCTTTGGCAATAAATGGCTTTAACATGGAGTACTCTCCTTGTGCGGAATTGACTTTGATATCCAAAAAGTTTTTGAGCAATTGTTTGCCGTGTTCGGTGAGAATCGACTCGGGATGGAATTGCACGCCGTAGGTGGGATGCTGGCGATGCTTGAGCGCCATGATCTCACCTTCATCCGTAGTGGCGAGGATTTCCAATTCAGCGGGAACCGGTTCGTATACGACCAATGAGTGATAACGCATTCCTTCGAACGGCGAGGGGATATCCTTGAAGATGCCCTGCCCGTTGTGATTCACAGGAGATGTCTTGCCGTGCATGAGACGCGGCGCGCGATCCACCCTGCCACCGTAGATTGCACCCAAACATTGATTTCCAAGACACACACCCAACACCGGGATCTTGCCGGTGAAATAAAGCATTGCCTTGGGCGATATACCGCCATCTTTCAGCGGTTCGCCGGGGCCTGGGGAAATGACGAGGTGAGACGGATTCAGCCCGATCAGTTCCTCGATATCGATCTGGTCGTTGCGAAAGACGCGAATATCCGCGCCGAGTTCGCCCAAGTACTGGACGAGGTTGTATGTGAAGGAGTCATAGTTATCGATCAGGGCCAACATGATAAAAGCCTTTCTTTGCCACAGAGTCACGGAGCCACAGAGATTTTTAAAAGGTTTTCTCCGCGTCTCAGTGTCTCCGTGGCTAATTTATTGGTTTGATTCGGCGGAATCGATCGCACGCAGCATGGCAGAGGCCTTGTTCAGCGTCTCTTGAAATTCGGTGGACGGGTCTGAATCCGCGACGATGCCCGCGCCTGCCTGCACGCTGACGGTATTGCCGCGCCCGACCATCGTGCGGATGGCGAGACAGGTATCCATGGCGCCGTCGAAGCCGAAGTAACCGATCATGCCGGCATATACGCCGCGCGGATCAGACTCAAGCTCCGCGATGATCTCCATGGCACGGACTTTCGGCGCGCCGCTGACTGTGCCCGCGGGGAAGGCCGCACGCACCAGGTCGAACGCGGTGAGCTCTGGTCGCAGAGTCCCTTCGACGTGTGAGACGATATGCATCACATGTGAATATTTTTCAATGGTGAAGAAATCAGAGACTTTGATTGAGCCGTATTCACAGACGCGTCCGAGGTCGTTACGGCCGAGGTCCACCAGCATCACATGCTCGGCGCGTTCCTTCGGGTCGGCCAGCAGGTCTTTGGCGAGTTCCGCGTCCGCGTTGGAATCTGCACCTCGAGGCCGCGTCCCGGCGATCGGTCGGAGTGAAGCGATCCTCCCTTCCAGGCGGACGAACATCTCGGGCGACGATCCAACAATATAAAGCGGCTCATTGTCCACGAGTCCGAAATCAAAAAAGAACATATAAGGCGAGGGATTGAGGCGGCGCACGGCACGATAGACATCGAAGGACTCAACATTCGTTTCGCGCATGAAGCGCTGCGAAAGCACCACCTGGAAGATATCGCCTGCGGCGATGTGTTCCTTGGCATCCTTCACCATGGATTCAAATTTTTCCTTTTTCATATTTGAACGGATCTCAGACGGCTTGATGGTCGTCTTTTGCACCGCAGGCAAAGGCTGTTGAATACGTTCGTTAATCTGGTCGAGCTTTTTGTTCGCGGCATCCACATCGCCATCGAGCACGTTCGCGATCAGGAAGATGCTGCGGCGCGCATGGTCGAAAGCGACGATGGTATCGGCGAGCATATAAATCCCATCGGGGATCGAAGCGGAGTCCATTTTGGACTTCAGGGTGGGCTCAAAATAACGAACGGACTCATACCCGAGGTAGCCCACCAACCCACCCGTGAAGCGCGGTGCGTTCGGCAAACGGACGGCAGGAAAGCGGTTCATTTCGTTCTGCAGGAAGATCGTGGGGTCGGCATCATCGAGCTGCACAACGCGCATCGCGCCCCCCTCGCGCACCTCGACCTGCCCGTTTCGCAGGACGTACTCCGCCCGCGGTTGCACACCGATGAAAGAGTAGCGCGCAATTCGCTCTCCACCTTCGACAGATTCCAATAAAAAGGACGCACCATCCCCGCGCAGTTTGAGATACAGGCTAACGGGCGTTTCGAGATCCGCCGAGACTTCGCGGATGATGGTTTGGACTGTGGTTGCTTCGAGTAGCATTTTTCTCTCCTTGTTTTTACTGTAGGGGCGACGTCCTGTCGCCCTGGGCGGGAAGACCCCGCCCCTACGAATTCAAATTAAATTAAAATCCCCTCCGTCCGTTGGGACGAGAGGGGACTCCCGTGGTACCACCCAAGTTTTGGCTGTAATAAAAAATCCCTGCCATGATGCACAGGGATAACCAGCTTCACTCTTTTCAGGTACGATCTCTGACGAGACATATACCCTTACTCTGTAACGGGAGTTCCCGGATTGGGTTACTTGTTCGGGCGAGATGACCTCGCCCCTACGTTCGCCCGTTCAACTCGGAGGGCCATTCGACTTCTGCGCCTTTGCCTCGCTTTCAGACCTTCTGCTCGGCTCTCTGGAATTCGCTTTGAAGTGTACTCGTCCTCGTCAGCGTTTTATGTATGTTGTTGAGCGGTATTCTATGACGGAGCGAGAGATGTGTCAAGGGATGAATTAATAAAGATGATCAACTATTTAAAACATTATATTAAGTTGTACATCATGTATTGTAGCAGCCCTCTAACCGGGTTCAGTGCCCCAAACACGGGAACCATTTACGTAAACAGGCAAGTTGATCCAATCGACATAGCTGGCAGGAAGTGTGCCAGTAGTATGCCACCAGTCATTTGTGCCGTTGTACTTGTTGGCCCAGTCGTTCAGTCGCAGGGCTGTATGATATTCCCAGGCACCATCAGCGGGGAGAGTTGTCGTGCCGTAGTTGACGGTGAAATAATAAGTGGAACCAAATGCAAGAGTCGGCCCAGAAACCGTTGCTGTCCCCGATTGGTCATAATATTTTTCCAGCACATAACTGGATGCGGCCTGAGAGCTGTCTAGGGTGAAGTAAATTCGAACGGAAATGCCTGATTGCGCGCTGGAACCAGTATTCTGGATGCGATAGTCGAAAGCAGATTGCTGGCTGTTATCGTTACCGCCATTAACTAGTTGCACCTTCAAAATACCGGTACTGACAGATGTATTTGTCAGTCCGCTGGGTGTATTGGTGTATGTGGCCGCTTGATTAACCGATGTATTAATCACACTCGGACCGCTGCCACCGCCAGGCAAATTGTCGTTGCGACACTGATAAAGAAGATCCTTGGTGAATTGGCCCATGTAAGTCTCGCCGCCAAGCAGATTCCAGTTCGTATCAAACATGACCGGTTGCCAATAAATATCGAAAACCCAAGCAGTCCAACTCACACCCTTTGAATCGAGATAGGCGCTAAAAGGAACGCCATACCCAGACGTTGTGCCGCTGGTGGGAACGTTACCACCTTGCTGCCAGCCCCACTCAGTGACGAAGTAAGGCACTGTACTTGAGCTGTTCCCAAACCAGGAATCCCAAACACTCTGACCACCATGCCCCGGATAAATATGAGCCACATAGACCAGGTTACTGCCGGTAAAGGGGCTGGTGGCAGCTTCAGAAACATTCTGAGACCAACGCGGGCCGCCAATCAGGATCAGGTTTTTCGGCGCCGCAGCACGGATTATATCTACCCAAGGTTGCGCGGTTGTTTTCCAGGTACTCCAGCTATCCGGGTAAATTGGCTCATTGTAAAGTTCAAAGATAACGTTAGGCGTGCTGGCATATTTTGGCGCTACATAATTCCAGAAAGCGCGGGTGGCTGCATCCACATCGCTGGAGTTGTAGTCTTTAATGTAGTGCCAGTCTATGATGCAATAGATCTGCTTACTGATGCAGTGTTGAACCACGGGGTCAAGATGCTTGGTGAAGTAGGCATCCGGGTTCGCATTCCAGCCTGGCAGTCCATCGATCGCGTCCGGATAGACAGGCAAACGAATGACACGCGCGTACCAACCGTCCGCATTATCGGTTGCCATATCGATCAGCGCATTGGTATTGCGAGTGCGCGTATTTGCAACCGAAACGTCTACAAGTGAAACGCCTCGCAGGATCACATTCTTACCGCTTGGGTCTTTGATATAACGACCTGAGGTGAAAAGCCACGGCGTGGTGATGGCTTGGGAAGTCTGGGTAGGCGAAGTTGCAGGCAAAGTCTGGGTAAACGAAGCCTGGGTAGACACACAGCCAAGTATCAGCGCAATGACCAGGAATAACAGAATTGATAACGAACGAAAATTGACAGAACGAAACATATTTTACTCTTCTCTATTCAAAGCCGAAGTGGATTGGAATCTGCCAGGTTGAAGTTTGTGGTTACTAGGGATTTTTGGGCGGTTTGTCAGGCTTGTTTGGGTTACCATGATCACCATTGGAATTCCCCTTAATCGGATGCACTTTAAAAATGTGTTCCTTTTTCAGTTTATGCGGCGCCAAACTTGCATAAATTGGGGTTTCAGTTGGCGGCGGCAATATTTGAAACATCAAATATCCAACTAACAATAATGTCACCAACCCAACAGACCAGCGAGCGGCTTGTGTTTCCGGGATAAATTTTCCGTAAATATCCCCTGCACTGTTCACTAAAATCGGTTTTGTGCCGTGTTCACTAAGCAAACTGTACACAGGCGCCGCCAGATACAAACTCATTTGCCAAAACAGGAATATAACAGTCAGCCATCCTTCAAAAGGAGGGTTACTAATCGCCAGGAATAGTCCGGTCAAACCACAGGCGATGCCAATCCCAGATTCCCATTGCGTGACGATCAGCGCTCGCAACAGGTTCGAGTTCCCTTTTGACTTGGATGTTCGCAGGAACACACCGCGCGGTTGGATGAGACCCTGTATGCTGGCGAGGGTCACAACCCAACTCAAGCTAAAGAAGCTGCCCATCGCGCGCAAAGCCCGCATCCAGTTGAGTTTGAGCCTGTACCGCAATGCCCATAAGAATCGTCCCAAACCAAGTATAAGGAATATCAGTGGTACAACAGCAATTCCCCCGGCCAAGGGACGGACTCCAGCATCCCATCCAAGCATGATCGCGATACTACTCATGAGCAGCAGCGTCGTAAATGCCAGAGTAATTGATTCATTGAACCATTGCAGGCTTGCTAATAGATAGTAATAGCGCTGGGATGCAGTCAAATGGTTCGTTGGATCCACCCAGCCTGCCCATGGCATCAGTGCTTCCCAATGCTTGCGCAAAACCTGGATTCCTCCAAAGCACCAGCGGAAACGCTGTTTCTTCAATCCTTCAAAATTTAATGGCATGATGCCGTGCCCATAGGCGCGATTAATATAGACCGATTTGTAACCTAATTTAAGGATGCGCAAACTCGCCTCGGCATCCTCGGTGATACACCACTCATCCCAACCGCCAATTTCCTGCACCACAGACTTGCGGATCAGGCCCATCGTCCCGCAAAAGATAATTGCATTATGCTCATTACGTGAAGGCATTGAGACTTCGAAAAAATATTTATATGCATCGTAACAGGCTTCTAAAAATGGATTGCCCTTGTAATCCCGATAATCCTGTGGTGTTTGGACAAATGCCACTTTTGGATCAATAAAGTGCGGAATGAGTTCATTCAAATAATTCGGCTTGACTTGATAGTCGGCGTCGATGATCGCGATGATCTCAACCTCAGGGTCAGTCTGCGTGAGGGCAAAGTTCAATGCCCCGGATTTATATCCAGGCCACTTATCCAGGTGGAGACATTTAAAGTTTGGCCCAAGCTCTCTGCAAAGGGATTCCAACGGGCGCCATTTGGCTTCATCCGGGGTATTGTTATCGATTAAAAGGACTTCAAAGTTGGGATACTTTATCCCGGCTAAACCACGCAGGGTCGCTTCAACCACTTCGAGAGGTTCGTTATAAGCCGGGACTTGCAGCGAAACCTTCGGAGTGTACCCGCTGACGGGTTGAGCAGGTCCAACCAAATGATTCCAGCGAAAACGGGTGCAAACATCCAGCATTTCAAACGTGTACGATAATGAAAGCCCAATTGCAAACAATTCGGCGAAGAATAAAATCAATGCGAACAGGAAACTCAACGGGTTTAGAGGAGTAAAGGCGGTTACAGCAAAACTATAAGCTATGTACAATACTGACGAGAGTACGCTCATCGTCCAGGTTGTTTGCCCCAGCCAGTTCCAGTTGGGAAGCAGGACGATCCATGCAACTCCGCACAAAAAGGCCACAATACTGAGAATCAATACTTCAGTTGGCTCACCGAAAGTGAATACTGCCCATAGGTCCCCGAACAGAATCACGGTCAATAACCACAAAACCCCGTTCAGTTTATTACCATGGAGTATACGTGTACCCAATAAGAATGTAACGATTGAACTTAGTATTAGCCAAATTGCAGAAAGAGCCAGTGAATTCGTCAGCATTATGTTTTACACCAGATGAAGGATAAGAATGAAAAAAAATACCAGCGCAATCAGCCATAGCACGACTGCGCCACTTATGACGATCCAGGCCCGACGGCGATCGATTAATTCGACTTGCTGACGCAGTAATTTAACAGCGGCGATCACTGCCAACGGAGCAATAACTAGTGTGCCCAATCCAGCCGGGATCAGTCCAACTACAGACCATCCGAGCCAGTTAATGGCTTCTCGCGTGGGTAGGGGCTTTTGAGGTGGAAACGGCTCCATCACAGCCCGGTCTTTTGGATGAATAAATTGAAATTCTGCAAGTGTGCGGACTTTGTAAACAACGTCTGTCTCACCCTGATAAGCAAGAAACGCATCCTTACGCAGCATTTGCTGCATGGTTTCATAAAGAGCCTGTCGTGCAGCAGTATTCTCTGGGTTTGACTCAAGCACCTGATTGAGTGCAGTAACTGACTCTTCCAAAGTCTTGCCGGTGTTGGCACGGTTGATCGATGAAGATGGCTTGGTTGTGATTTTCATATTGCCTTTTGTGGTTTCAAGATTATGTAAATAAACTCCGATTACACCAAAAGATGCCAGCCAGTATAGATTTTCGGTATTCCTCTTCCTCTCGGACGATTCTGCTGAGGCGCAGGACTTTCCACTGAAGAAAATTAACCCTCGGATGGTTATTTCTGATTATGACCCACAGATTTAGATATAAGTTTGTTCCAACAAAAACTTGCTTGGCAGGCAATGTACAACCCACCCTGTTGATTTTACAGCCAACACCCCCTGTTTACATCCGTCGCCTGGAGAGTGTTTATCTCCGCCATTTGGGGGATTAGGGGTAGTTGGGAAAGGGACATGCCTGTTTACAAAACAAGACCTAACATGTCCCCCTCAACGGGAATTTGTTTGCAAAAGGCTTGCGTTGCGAGTCACATGTCCGCGCTGGGAATTTGTCTGGCGCAATTCAAGTTCATCATTATTGAGCTTTTGCCTCCCCCAAGTAGACTAGTTACAAACTCCCCGGCTGATGGATGCAGCCGGGGGGTATTCGTTGTAGGATTAGGTACAAAGTAAATCACTCAATCAAAAAGGAGATACCCAATGTTATATACAATCATTGTAGTTTTACTCGTATTGTTCCTGATCGGTTATTTGCGATAAATCCTACAACCCAACTCGATTGCATTCGTAGAGGGTCATATGGATCGCAATAACTCAACCCGTCAGGGATATAGACTGATCGCCTTCATCCTGTTGGCGATCAGTCTGTTCACCTATGTGACGTCTGCTCATGCAAAACAAACTTCCGAAGAGACCCTTTGTGGGGATGGTTTTGCTCCCGACTATGGTCTCACTTATGATCTGCTCCAGCCCCATTGGACAGTGGGCTGGGAAGGCCATGCATCAGAGCGCGCAGTCAGCGAGGTGGATACCGTTCTCGACCGGTTGAATGACGATTCCATCGTACAAACGATGATCCTGATCCTGTCTCAAGAGCAGGTGGGCATACGGTCCAACTGCGCGGTGCACTTTCTGCGTTACATGCAGCTCGGCCTGCCAACAGGCGAACGCAAGGACAATGGTTTTGTCTTTTTAATCGTCGTTGAACCTGACGACATTGATGTGCACTATGCAGTGGGTCTGGGCTTGCCGGCGCTGACTGCATATGAGTTAACGAATATCAACCGCGCCGCTGAAGCTGCCTACAAATCCACCCATAGCATGGATCAGGCCCTGCTCACCCTGGTGCAGGAATTCGACAAAGTTGCGCGGGATAATTATGCCCCTCTGATCCATATCGCTCCCACTCCCGAGGCCACTTCTCTACCTTCTACACCGATGGGCATTTTGGAAATCTGCGGTTTACTTTGTATCGGCATGTTCGTTCTATTCTTTATCATGTGGGCTTTCAGTCAGATGGGAACAGGTGGCACGACATTTACCCCTTCCGGTCCGCGTACTTGGAGTCCCGGTCCGCAGTCGTGGAGACGAGGAGGATTTCCAGGCTTTCCATCCGGTGGAATGGGCAGGAGCAGTGGCGGCATGCCGCGAATGCGCGGCGGAAGCGGTAGTGGACGCTCCGGGCGCACCAACTAATAACAAGGAGATCAAGATATGAAACATATTATTCCCATTTTTTTCGCGATCGCGTTGGCAGTCGGGTTGACCGGTTGTGGTGTTGTGAAATCGGCCACGACGGAATATAACGAACTGGTCGCGCTGGTACAAAATGTGCAGGCTGCAGCCTCCAATTTTCAATTGGTGACGGATACTCAGTATGCCAAGATCCAGGCGAAAACACAGATCACGAAGGATTATTATGAGGCGGTGAGCGAGAGTGGCGAGGTGTGGACCGGCAACTTCCGTGACGAACAGGAACTGCTGAACGAGCTGCTGAGAAATTACCGTGACGAAAACGGCCAGCCGTTGAACCCAACCGAGCTGGACTTGAACGCCCTGCAAGATCAGGGCGCATTACCGGATGGTGTGGGACAGGGCTTTACACTCTATGTCAACGCCATTACCCAGGCTCCACCCCCTGTGCCAAATGCCGAGGTCACCCTGGCACTTGGCGATACCATTGATGAAGGAATGAACACTATTCAATTGGCCGGCACGGATTGGAACGACGCTGTTCGGGCCTACAATACACGCCGGGCACAGATCCCGGGTGAAATAGTCTCGCGTGTATCCGAATATTTCGGTTTCGAACTGCCTATAGAATTCCCCTACTATCAGGGCGCCAATGCCGGCCAGCCGGTTCAGAATCCGCTGGCGACGCAAGCACCCTAGAGGTCTTTCGTCACACCTGCACCCACCGTAAGTGCGGTGTTGCGAGGAAGACTGATGGCGAGTAGCGCGAAGCGCGTACCGAGACCCAGCCTGACGAAGCAATCTCAAAACATCCTTGAAAATCTTCCACTGGGATTGCTTCGCCGCCGCTTCGACTGCGCTCGTTCCACTCGCTCCGCTCAACGCGATGCGGCTCGCAATGACGACAAAAAAGAACCGGCGAGCCGGTTCTTTTTTGTTGCCTAATCCTCGTTGTTTCGATAATCCTCATCATCCAGCACGCTGCCATACGGATAGACGGGACGTTCCTGCTTTCCGCTTCCGTGAAAGATACCCGAGAAAAGCGGATGGACACACAGTTCATCATCCTGGCTCAAGACCAGTTCATGGGCCACGGTATATTCGAAGTACCCCTTGATATACACGTCTGATTCCTTGCCGGGGAGCACGCGACCCACGGCGCCGATCTCGAGCAGCATTCGTTGGAAGTCGATCAGGCTATCGCTGTCGAAGACGGCCTTGCCGTGGCGGGTAAAGACGCGGTGCAGGTCACCCATCGTGAATTTATGTCCCAACTCTGGCAGGCAGCGTTTGCAAGTCTCCTCTGCGGTTGGGTAGATCAGCTTGAAGGCCACAAAGATCTCGCCGACCATGAACTCCTCCACCTGTCGGATGCCGCTGACGATCCGCTCTTCACTGATCGGAAAGGTATTTGACCTCTGACCGCCCGGGTTCTTGAAGATCGAGTTCAATAACATCAGGAAGTGCCTCGGCAGCAATTGTGTATGCCGCAGAATATAGGACATGGTGTCTTCCTGGTAACCGGATTGGTTGGTTATCTTCTCGGGCAGCACAGCCTGAAAAAGCCTCAGTGCGTCTGAGCGTTTGCTTGGGTCCAGCGGGTAAAGCTTTTTGACAAAATCATCGTGATAGAGCGCAAGGTAGAACATCAGACGTTGTGCCCCAAGCAGGAGCAGTTCACCCGCAGTCCATTGCAGCTTGAGGGCGCGGCGGAAGTCCTTGTTTGGGTTGGAGGATAATTTGATAAAGCGGTGATACACCTCGGACGGCAGGCAAAACCGTATATCCACGATGTCCCTTGGTTTGTTCATCGACCCTACGAGCTTGAGCAATCCCTGCAGGGAACGTGCGACAGAATCGATATCCAATTGGAAGTCGTCCAGCGAATCCATCAGGATGACAAAGGTCTTCTTTTTCTTTTCGAGATTTTTCAGAACGGCTGTGCGGGTTTCTTCGAAGAACTTCCTGTTCACGCCTCGCAAGATCTCCGCAGCCCCACCGAGAGGATTTTCGCGGTCCTTGTCCATCTGCTCATCGAGCATGCTGGCTAGGTTCCACAACATCGTCTCGACGTTGTCATCCTGCTTGACACCCACCTTGCCCAGGTAAGTATCGATCAGGTACTTGTCCTCCCACGGCATCAGTTCATGCTTGCGCATCTCGGAGAAGACGCCGATCCACAAGACCGTTTCCCAAAGCTCGGAGACCATTTCCGGGAAAACCGCCTCGCGCGTCATGCGTTGAATGACACGCGCCATGTGCCCGAGCACGCGCGCCGTGCCGATCTCGGTATAAAAATCATATTGTTTGTCGAAGAACACGCTTCTTAAATAATATGTTTTCCCGGCTCCCCTGCGCCCAATGATGATGGATGGCCGGTTGCGCAGGTTCTTATAGATCCAATTATGCTGTTCGAAAAGGAGTTTCAAGGCCTTGAGGTCGGTTGAATCGATATCGATCGAATCGATCGGGCCGAAGGGTTCATCCCGGGTGATATAAGGCTTGACCGTATCTAACATGCAATCTCCTCCCGGCGCTTCGCATTCATCGAGAAAATTATACAATAAAACGGGCATGCCTCATCGACATGCCCGTTAAAACATCCGAAATCTGGTTACGCGGCTGGAACTGCTTCCTTGACATCCACGTAATCACACCACGCTTCATATTTGCCGATCTTGCCGCGGATCGCATCGTGGTACACGTCCTGGATCTTACGCGTGACTGGGCCGGTCTTGCCATTGCCGATCGTGCGGAAGTCGATCTCGCTCAGGCCCACACACTCTGCCGCAGTTCCACAGACGAAGACTTCGTCCGCGATATAAAGCTGGTCGCGCGAGACTGGTTGTTCAACAACTTCATAGTCGAGGTCTTTTGCAATAGTATAAATCGAATGGCGCGTGATCCCTTCCAGTACGGGAGCAGTGGAAGGCGTGATGATCTTATCGCCGCGCACGACGAAAAGATTCTCACCTGTGCACTCGGCAATGTATCCCTGAGGATCGAGCATGATGGCTTCCTGAAAACCAAGGCGTTCAGATTCCGTCTTGGCGAGGATGCTATTCGCATAATTGCCTGCGATCTTCGCCTTGGTCATCGAGACATTTGGGTGATGGCGCGTGAAGGATGAGATGTTCGCGCGGATGCCCTTGTCCTTTGCATCATCGCCCAGGTAATTGTTCCACTGCCAGACTGCGATCATCAACGAGGGCTTGCCGCTGTCCACGTTCAGGTTCCAACCACCGCCGTCCAGATAGATCAATGGGCGCACGTAACAATCGGTAAACCCATTGGCGCGCACGGTATCCTTGTGGGCTTTGCACAGATCATTCACCGTCCATGGGAATTCACGAAAGCCCAATATGCGCGCCGAGTCGAACAGGCGCTCGACATGCTCCCTCAGACGAAAGATGGCAGGTCCCTTCGGCGTGTTGTATGAACGGATGCCTTCAAAGACCGCCGCGCCGTAATGCAGGGCCGGTGTGAGAAAATGCAATGTGGCCTTCTCGAACGGCACAAGCTCCCCATTCTTCCAAACAAATTTCGATTCCATTCCCATAATATTTCTCCTTTACATCCTTTTTATAATTTCATCCGCCATCTGACGGGTTGTTAACTTGCCACCGATATCTGCTGTGCGCGCGCCGTTCGTAATGACTTCATCGACTGCTTTTTCGATCGCACATGCCTCGGACTCCAATTTCAACGAATGACGCAGCATCATCGCTGTCGAGAGGATCGTGCCTATTGGATTCGCGATCCCCTTGCCGGCAATATCCGGGGCGGACCCGTGAATCGGTTCGTACAAGCCGACACCTGATTCGCCCAAACTGGCAGAGGGCAGCATCCCCATCGACCCGGCCAGCACAGAGGCCTCGTCCGTGAGAATATCGCCAAACATGTTTTCCGTGACGACCACATCCATGAATGCCGGCCCCGTGATCAGCCGCATGGACGCGGTATCCACAAGCATGTGTTCGAGCTCCACATCTGTATGTTCCGCACCGACTTTCGTCGCGATCTGCCGCCACATGCGCGAGGATTCCAGTACATTTGCCTTGTCCACTGAGGTTACTTTTTTCTTGCGGCCTTTCGCCAGAGTGAAAGCCAGGTCCATCACGCGTTGTATCTCGTAATCGTAATACTCAAGCGTATCCACCGCACGTTCATGACCATCCTTCATCTCGCGCATCTTGGGCTGTCCGAAATACAGGCCCCCGGTCAATTCACGCACAACGATGATATCCACATCTTTGAGCTTCTCCGGCTTGAGCGGAGAGGAGTCTATTAACGCCGGATGCACCTTCACAGGTCGCAGATTGGCAAACACGCCGAGTCCCTTTCGTAGCGCGAGCAGGCCGCGTTCGGGCCGGTCCTTCGCTGTGGGATCATCCCATTTGGGGCCGCCCACTGCGCCAAGCAGCACCGCGTCAGCAGATTTGCAATCCGCAAGGGTTTCATCGGTGAGCGACGAACCATATTTATCGATGGAACAGCCGCCCATCAAGCGCGATGTGTATTTGAAAGAATGACCGAACTTGCCCGCAATGGTCTCCAGCACGCGCACGGCCTCACCGACCACTTCAGGTCCGATGCCGTCGCCAGGGAGGAGCGTAATGTTGAAATTCAATCTATTTTCCAATCCGTAGGGGCGAGGTCCTCTCGCCCATTTGGGCGGGAAGACCCCGCCCCTACAAAGAATTTAATGCGCCACCATCAAACCATATTCCACAGAGTCGGCCAGCGCGCGCCACGACGCTTCGATGATATTCGTGCTCGCACCCACAGTGCTCCAACGGCTCGTGCTATTACGCGTGTCGATCAACACGCGGGTGATGGCTTCAGTGCCATGATCTGAATCTAAAATACGAACCTTGTAATCGGACAAATGAAAATCTGCGAGCTGTGGATAATACCCGAGCAGGGCCTTGCGCAGCGCGTTATCCAACGCATTGACAGGACCGTTCCCCTCTGCAGCCGTATGCAGCACCTGCCCATTCACACGCACCTTGACGGTCGCCTCGGCGAGGATGCCGCGTCCCTGACGATGTTCGACGTTGACAAAAAAATCAATGAGTTCAAACGGCGGTTTGTAACCGTACTCCTGGCGCTTCAACATCATCGCAACGGAGGCCTCCGCGGCTTCGAAGGAGAATCCACGCGACTCAAGTTCCTTGACGTCATTCAGCACGGAAACGACTTCATCTCCTTCCACTTCCACACCATGTTCCTCGGCCTTGCTCAAGAGATTGCCGCGGCCCGAAAGATCGGAGACCACCACGCGCATTTTATTGCCAACGAGGTCGGGACGCACGTGTTGATAGGATTGCGCGTTCCTTCTCATCGCCGCGACATGCACGCCGCCTTTATGCGCAAATGCGGATTTGCCAACGAAAGGCAGATGCTCATCGGGCGTGATATTCGCCACCTCTGCGACAAAGTGCGATAGATCGTATAACTTGCCGATATTGCCTTCAGGCAGGCATTGATAGCCCATCTTGAGTTCAAGGTCTGCCATGATCGAGATCAGGTTGGCATTACCGCAGCGTTCGCCCACTCCGTTGATCGTTCCCTGTACCTGTATGGCACCCTCGCGGATCGCGAGCAGCGAGTTGACCACAGCGCACTCAGAGTCGTTATGGGTGTGGATCCCGAACGGGTGACCAAGGGCAGGCTTGAGGTCCTGGATGATGCGTTCCAGTTCCCACGGCAATGTCCCGCCGTTGGTATCGCACAAAACAACCATTTCCGTACCGCCGCGGATCGCGGCTTTGAGAGTCTCCAACGCATAAGACGAATCAGCTTTATAGCCGTCGAAGAAATGCTCGGCGTCATAGATCACGCGCCTGCCATTGGACTTGAGATACGCCACCGATTGTTCGATGATGCGCAGGTTATCGTCCGTCGTGGTCTGCAAAACTTCTTTTACGTGCAGCGTCCAGGTCTTGCCAAAGATGGTGCAAACCGGCGTCTTCGAATCGAGCAACGCTTTGATATTGGCATCATCTTCGGGGCCACCCTTGACGCGGCAGGTTGAACCGAACGCGGCGATCAGCGCGTTCTTCCATTGCATGTCGCTGGCGCGCTCGAAGAACTCAACGTCTTTGGGGTTCGAACCCGGCCAGCCGCCTTCGATAAAGGCAACGCCGAGGTCATCAAGCCGTTGAGCCACGCGCACCTTGTCATTGCTCGAAAGCGTGAAGCCTTCAGACTGGGTACCGTCGCGCAGGGTG
>CAZJYB010000078.1:0-18457 GCA_964549865.1 uncultured Anaerolineaceae bacterium | reverse complement strand
TGGACGAGCCGCCAAAGACAGAGTCCCCTCAAGGTACTTCCCCTTGTGTCCCATCGCCGCAAAGCGGCTCGGGATGCTCCGCGAAGGGCGATGAAGTCCCTTCGCGTATTCCAGAAAAGGACCCGCTGGAATTTATCATCTCGACCTCAAAAGGCGAGGTGCGCAGCGACCGAACGGTAAGCATCGATGTCGTTATTCGAAATCATTCAGAATCCATCATTGAGAACCTAACCTATACCGACAAGCTGGAAGATGGGCTTGAATTCGGTTCATCGTCCAGTCCATCGGTGGACTACAACCTTATCACGCGCATAGTAACTCATAAAATCGAAGACATGGATGCGGGGGAAGAGATCGCGTTTTCCTACACGCTCGAGGTGACGGATACAAAAACAGGAAAACTTTCGATCCACAATGCCGAGATCGAATATGAATTTAACGGAGAAACGCGTGCGCAAAACGCCTCACTTGGTTTTGCCGATAACAGTGCGGTCGTCGAATCCGAAGCACTGATCATCCTGCCCGATCAGGCCGGGGACGGGTGGGAATCGGCGGATCGCTATTCCCTCTATCTCGGCGAAGAAGTCCTTTCTCAAAATGCGGTCGTATCGATCACCCCAGCGGAGATCCCCGGGGATGGACCGCAACTGCAATTCGACCTGGAGT
The DNA here is from genome assembly GCA_964549865.1 of uncultured Anaerolineaceae bacterium. GTDB lineage: Bacteria > Chloroflexota > Anaerolineae > Anaerolineales > Villigracilaceae > Villigracilis. The sequence goes on along the minus strand of CAZJYB010000078.1, from coordinate 17,791 downwards.
TCATTCAAACCAACGCGCCAGCCACAACAGCAGGCGGAGACCTGCAAGAGCAGGACATCAACCTGACCGGGAATATCGAGGCCGATTTCGATGCGCCTGCTTATTTGGAAGTAAATCTAGATGGTTACGTTGATCTAAAAAACGTACCTGCCGGGCAGGAACCCTATGTTGTAACGTACGATGAAACCAGCGGCATATGGGTGAAAGTGCCGATCCTTGAAATAGATCATGAAGCCAACACTGTGACCGTGGAAGCGGCGCATTTCTCCACGTGGGGCGCAGGCTTGGGCAACTCGCTTCCGCAGAACGGTGCCAACATCCTGCTGTTCGACCAGCCCTACACGTCATTATTTACCGGTTCCTCGCGATACAGCATCCCGATCTGGACGCCGCCCGGCCGCGCCGGGGTCTCGCCGGATATTTCCCTTGCGTATTCAAGCGGGACATTGGATGGTGTGCTCGGTGACGTGCAAGCCTCCTGGGTGGGTTCCGGCTGGAATATCGACGGGATCGAGATCGTGCGCAAGATCGTGACGAACGAAAATGGATACGGATATCAGAACAGCTTTGCGCTGACGCTCAACGGGACGGTCTATGAACTGCTCGTGGACCCGGATCAACCGGATCGTTACTATACCAAACAGGGATCTTTTCTGTACGTGGAAAGACATAACGCCGCGCTGGCGAACCAGGCGGCCGTGAACAACAAGACCGGCGAATGGTGGGAAGTGGTCACCACAGACGGCACGCGCTATCGCCTCGGCTGGAATATCGACTCTGAACAACTTGCCCTGATGTATGGATATTCCTGCAATACGGGCAACCCATGCACCACTCCTGCGGGCGCGTACGCAACACTCGGATATGCGGGCAAAGCCAATGACCTCGTGGCCTTGCGCTGGCGCGTGGACCGCATCACGGACACGCACGGCAACTACATCACCTATTCCTACACCGAAACGCAGCCATCGGGCAGTTCCACACTGGCGGCCTTCGACCGCGAGAGCTATCTCTCCACCATATCTTACACGGGCTTCGATAACCCGATCGGTGATGTTGGAAACCTCGACCCGGGTTATCAGGTGAAATTCGAGACCGCCCCCCGCTCGGGTATCGGCGATGTACCGACCACCTTCAACATCTGGGACAACCTGGACAGCAAGTTGCTCGACAAGATCCTGATCTGTTATATATCATGTGATGAAGCAGACCAGGTCATCCGCACCTATGATTTCGGGTATTCGCTTGCGACAGTCCCGAACTCCAACGGCACGCTGACCCTCACGAGCATCGAGATCAGCGGTGGTGGCTTCACCGAGGCCGGGCAGGTCGTCCCGGCCATCGACGCGCCCACAATTCAATTCTCCTATCAAAACATGGATAACCGCGCCGTGACCGGGGGCAGCGACAAATACACCTATCCGCGCCTTCGTACTATTGATAACGGCACCGGTGGGGAGATCACCTACAGTTACGAGACCGATGGGCGTGGGACGAATTCCTGGTACAACTATCGCGTCAAGGAAGTGCGCGTCCAAAGCGATGCAAACACTGCCGCGTATCAATCGTATACATACACCACACCCGTGTACAGCGGCCAGGGCGGCAATCCGAATCTCGGGAGCCTGATCGGCTACACCACCAGTTCTGAAAAACAAGTCGATTACAACAACGGCAACGCCATACTGCTCGAGACCAAACATACCTTCGGCACAGTGGGCCTGGACACCGGCTATGAATTGATCACAGAAAGCCTAAGCGGCGCGACGGTCCTCAGAAAATCCACGAACACCTACGTCACAGACAACAGCGAGGCTCCATTTACGGGCTGGAACTACCGCTACCTGTATCAGTCCATCAATTATGTGCGCAATGCCGGAAACCTGATTGTTGCCTCGAAGGTCGTGTACATGCGCGACCCGGCCAGCGGGGTCCTGCTGGTGCAAACGGATTTCCTCGGTACGGCCCCTTATCGCAAAACCTATTATGAATATATACCCAACACGAGTCCGTCTGTTTACATCCTGGACAAGCCTTCGCGCGCGCTTGTTGTGACGGCCGCAAATACGATCCTGACGGATACTCGCTATCACTATGATGACATCCTTAACACGGCACCCCTGCAAGGCGACCTGACCCTGATACAAAGCTTTACTGGCAGTGGGAACCAGACCGTGGATAGTGGTGCGGCGTACGATGTCTACGGCAATCCACTTTCGAGCATGCAGTACACGTCCTACGGAACGGTGAACGATGAACCGACCGGCAATGCACAAATTACAACGACGACATACGACACAGCCTCGCAAACGTTCCCGGTGACGCAGGAGAACCCGCTGCACCAGACGGTTTCAACGGGATACCTGTATCGCCTCGCCGCGCCGGTGCAGGCCACGGATGCAAACGGCTGGACGACCACAACGACCTATGATGGCCTGGGACGAAAGCTCTCGATCACGGTGCCCGGCCTGGGACAGGAGGCGGTCTGGTATACGTATCCTTCACCGAATGCGAGCGGAAAGATCGTCGCACCTTATGCGGTGGAGATGCAGATCCTCGATACGACAGCAAATGTCTATCGTTCGGTATGGGGCATTTATGACGGCCTCGGACGACAGATCCAGATGCAGGTACACGACAGCGACCTGAACAAGATACTTGTGACCGACACTTTCTTCAATGCGCAGGGGTTGACCTCAAAGCAAAATTCACCGTATTATGTAATTGCCTCAGGTGGCTATTATCTAACACCACCAAGCGAAACACAACACACCGATACGCTCTACGACGCGTTGGGACGCACGACGAAGGTGACGCAGCAGCCAGGCAATCTCAGCACGCAGATTGCTTACGATGGCTTCTCGACGACCACAACTGACCCCAACGGGAACAAGACCGAACGCGCCACCGATGGGCTGGGCCGCCTGGCCTATGTGCGCGAATTCAGCACCAGCTCCACGTTATATGCGACCACACGCTACACCAACGATGCATTGAACCGTTTGACGCAGGTGACGGATGCGCTTTCCAACATCACCGCACTGCAATACGACTGGCTCGGCCGCAAGACCGGCATGGACGACCCGGACATGGGCGTGTGGGCGTATCAATACGCTGCAAATGGAAGCCTCACCCAACAGACCGATGCACGCGGTAAGGTGCTGACCTTCACCTACGACGCGCTCAACCGCCTGCTCACCAAGAGCGGCACGGGTGTAAGCACGAACTATGTCTATGGTACCGCGCAAGGAAGTATCGGCATGCGCAATTCGATGACCGATGCGGTGGGCACCACGACCTGGTCTTATGCCGATTACGGCCGCTCTGTGACGGAGAACCGCGCGATCGGCGGGCAGACGAAAACGCTCACAACGACCTCAGACTGGCTCGGCCGTCCCCTGACTGTTATTTACCCTGACGCAGAAACCCTTTCGTACACCTATGATGCGCTTGGAAGACCGGACACTTTGGATTCCAGCTTGGACGAGGATATCCTGGTTGATCTTGCCTATAACGTGCTGGGGCAGGTAGAGACGCAGACATTAGGCAATGGTACGACAGTCACGAATACATATGAATCTGCCACCAACCGTCTGGATACGCGTGTGGCGAGCGGGGACCTGATCAATTTCAATTACGACTACGACAATGCGGGCAATATCATCAAGATCACCGACGCCGCGCTAAGTGAAACTCACGACTATCAATACGATTTTCTAAACAGACTTAAATCGGCCAATGCATATACTACAGGAAGCCCGGGGAATATCAAGTACAGCCAGGAATTCAGCTACGATCATGTGGGCAACATCACGCAGGTGAACGAGTGGATCACACCATCCCCAACGCCCACCTCGACTGCAACAGCGACATCCACACCGACTGCCACCCCAACTGCCACGGCCACCCAGCTTGGCTTCGAGCCGGGGTCTTATGCAGCCGCTGAACGTCCCGAAGGTTCGCGTAATTCAGGCTTGCTCTCTTTCCAAACCTTCGGGACGGTGCGTAACATCAGTTATAACATCCCCGAAGAGAGCAGAAATGTGCAGTCAGGCTATCCCGCCGCCCCTGCCTTCGACGTCCCGACCAATACTGTTGGACCCTCGCCTACCATTAGTTCAACACCCACCTTGTGGTCTGGGGTTGATGCCTACACGTCTGCATTGCTGCATATGGATGGCGCAGATGCATCCACGAGTTTTATCGATGAAACCGGCAAAACCTGGACAAGGTTTGGCAATGCCCAAATCGATTCTGCCCAGACCAAGTTTGGAAGTGGGACCGGGTTGTTCGACGGCACCGGAGATTATCTTACAACATCTGATAGTGACGATTTTTACTTTGGTAGCGGTGATTTCAGCGTTGATTTTTGGATCAGATACAATGCACTTCCTGCGAATGGAAACACAAGCATTTTTTATACCCAGAGAGACAGCTCGGTAAATCTGGAACAATTCTTCATCAGAAATACTTCTGGCAATTACACGTATGAATGGCAAACTTATAACGCTGGCTCACTAGATGTCAATGTTATTACCTCGCTTGCTGCAGCCCCATCGCTCGGAACCTGGTATCACATTGCAATAACAAGAAGTGGAAATGATTATCGTATTTTCCAAAATGGTGCGCAGGTTGGAACAACCGTCAGCAATACAAGTGCCCATCCCAATGCAGCCATCCAGGTGGTTGTAGGTTCCAATTATGCAGGCAACGGTGGGTTTGTAAATGGTTGGATTGACGAAGTCAGAATATCCAAAGGCATCGCCCGCTGGACGACTGACTTTATTCCGCTGTCTGTGCCTTATGGCGGTGTTCCTACCGCAACCCCCACTTATACTCCAACGAACACGTCCACCTCCACGATCACCTTTACACCTTCAAAGACGCTAACTCCGTCGCGTACACCCACACCGTACACCATCACGCCTACGGCGTCCAAGACCCCTACTGCTTCCAATACGCCTACCGTCACACCCGAATTGGGAAATCTACTGGCGTACTGGGATTTCGAAGCAGCGACGACCGCATCAGCCCCGGACGAAGCGGCGGGTGATGTCATCGCCAATAATGGGACTCTCACCAATGGTCCAGTCATCGAACCGAGCGGAGCTTCTGGTTCTTCGGTGTATTTCGATGGCGTCAACGATTACGCATCCATCGCAGACCAGGCGGAGATCAAGAATAACGGCAGCTTCACCATCTCTGCATGGGTCAACCCAGCTTCAATTGTTACCAGCCGCACGCAATACATCGTACAAAAAGGCGGGGCAAGCAAGGATTATGGCCTGATCACCGTCTCCACACAAGGGACAGCCACGCCAACAGCTAATCCCGGTAACACGAACGCCAATGGAAGCATCGCATTTCAGGTCGGTGACCTGACGCCGAACACGCTCTTTGGGCCGATCCTGCCGGCCGAAGGTACCTGGACGCTTGTGACGGGTGTGTACGACGCGACCGAGAACAAGATGCATCTCTACCTGAACGGGGAAGTGGTCGCCTCACAAAATGTGACCGGCACCGTGAGCATGAGCACCACTCCTTTAACTTTTAGTTCGAGCAGTGCAAACAATGTGTATCATGGGCGGCTCGATGAAGTGCGCTTTTATAACCGCGCGCTGACCACGACCGAGGTGGGAGGGTTGCTTGGAATTTTCGCGGCGCCCACTCCCCTGGCTACTCAAACGAATACGCCTGTACCTTCAAACCCCACGCTCACCGCGACTGCCCTGCCTTTAAGCGCGCAGCAATGGGGCACCGGCAGCGATGGCGATCTCACGGTTACGACTACATTCAACATTAACACGCAAAATAGCGGATCACGTACCTGTACAGATGGTGGAGATGCGGTTGCATATAGTGTGACTGCCCTTGGTGATACAGCCGCGACGTTAAGCAGCGCGCCGTCCACGGGCTGTCTTGCTGTAGGCGACGAAATCCTGCTGATCCGATTGGACGGCGGTAATGCAGCATCGTACAACATTGGTTCATATGAAACCCTGCGAATTTCGGGTATCAGCGGCGCAAACATCACATTTTCGACCACAAAAACAAAATGGTATGGAAACGGCTGGCGCAGTGACGCGAATATTGGTACTGACAGCGGACAGGCGCGCGTGATGCTGATGCGTGTGCCGAACTATCAAAATCTCATCGTCAACGGCACGCTGACGGCGAATGGATTCAATGGCGATAAGTATGGGATCGTGGCGTTTCGGGTTGCAGTCTCACTCACCGGAACGGGTGCCATTAACATGGATGCAAAAGGTTTTGGAAGCGGCCAGGGATACGGCGCCGGAGCATGCGGCGAAAGCGGCGGCGGGGGCGGCCATGCAACCCCTGGCGGTGGTGGGGCCTACGGCAACCCGCAATTGAATCCCATTTTCCTCGGTTCCGGCGGGGGTCCTGTGTGCATTAACTACACCACTCCTAACGGCGGAGCTGGAGGGGGCATCACCTGGATCGCCGCACAGACGATCAATTTCACGGGGGGCCTGACGGCCAGGGGGCAAAATAGCCCTTCAGCTGTCCAATTTAATGGCGATGCCACCTATGGCGGGGCGGGAGCCGGTGGATCGATCCGCATCGAGGGATCCAGTGTGAGCCTGAACAGCGCGAACGCATCTGGCGGCAGCGGCAACGGCGGCAGCGGCCGCATCGCAGTCTACTATGTGAGCAGCCAGTCGGTCGGGAGCATTATCCCATCCGCTTACACAGCCCAACTGGGCCAGCCTCCCACTCCAACACCCACATCCACGCCCATAAACCTGGCGCCTCCTTCTGCTGACTGGGGCACAGGGAACGATGGCGACCTGACCGTATCCAACGGCAGTACGTTCAATCTCAGCACAAACTATAGCGGCGGGCGTACGTGCGCAGATGGTGTCTCATACGTTGTTACCCAGCTCAGCGATTCGACCGCCAAATTATCCGGCGCGCCCTCCTCCAACTGCCTGGCGGTTGACGATGAGGTACTGCTGATTCACTTGAAGGGTTCAGGCGGCAATATCGGCCGCTATGAGTTCATACGGGTCGGCGGGGTCATCGGTGACATAGTCTATTTCAAGACGCCGAAGTCGAACTATTATGGGAATGGGGCTGAAGATGATATCGGTGTAGGAAGCAGCCAGGTTGTCATGTTGCAGCGTATGCCAAACTATAATAATCTAACGGTCAACGGCACGCTGACGGCCAATGGATTCAATGGCTCTCAGTATGGGATCGCGGCATTTCGCGTTTTCAACACGCTTGATGGAACTGGAACGATCTCGATCAATAACGCAGGTTTTGGAAGCAATCAGGGATACGGTGCCGGATCATGCGGGGCAAGCGGTGGCGGAGGCGGCCATCTGTACGGGGACCCGCAATTGGATCCAATTTTCTTCGGTTCCGGCGGGGGCTCCGTGTGCATTAACTACACCACTCCCAGCGGCGGAACTGGAGGCGGGATCATGTGGATTGCCGCACAGACGATCAATTTCACAGGCAACCTGACGGCCAAGGGGCAAAATAGCCCATCGGCTGTCCAATGGGGGGGCACTGTCACCTACGGTGGGGCGGGAGCCGGTGGATCGATCCGCATCGAGGGATCCACAGTGAGCCTGAACAGCGCGAACGTATCTGGCGGCAGCGGCAACGGCGGAACAGGCCGCATCGCAGTGTATTACCACGATACATACACCCTGGGCTTCACCCCGGGTTATCTCCAGCACGTAAACCCGAATGCCACGCTCACTCCCACGTTGACAGCAACTCCCACAGGAGCCACACCCACAGCGACCGCGACGAAGACAGCGACTTCCACTCCGACCACGATACCCACAAGTTGGCAATCACGGACTTATACTTACTCAGAGACCATCCCTCATGCAGTAATAGCGGTCAGCGATCAGCTCTCAGCTAATAGCTATGAATACGATGCCAACGGGAATATGACTTGTCGCATCGAAGATGGCATTACATATCTCCAGGAATATAATACAGAGAATCGCATTTCCAGCATCGCGAAACTTGCCAGCGGAGACTGTACCACGCCCGGTGACTTAACCGCCAAATGGGACTTCGCTTATGACGGAGACGGAGTCCGCGCGGCGACGTTGACCACGCCATACGTAAATGGCGCTCCTCAAACCGCGGTATTAACTGCGTATTATTTCGGTGGCTCCTATGAAGTTACCGGCAGTGACGTGAAGAAGTATTATTCCTTCGGGGGTCAGTCCATTCTACGAGATGAAGATGGATTACAATATTTCCTGACCGATCATTTGGGTTCCGTCGTTGCGATTACAGATGATGAAGGCACCTTAACATCCCAGCAAAGATATATGCCTTTTGGTAGTGTGAGAGAAAATGTAGGGAGTATTACACAAACTGATTTCTCTTATACAGGCCAGCGTCAACTTGATGAAGGTATGGGTGGATTAATGGACTATAAGGCTCGATTCTTCAGTCCCGTGCTAGGCAGATTCCTTCAGCCGGATACGATAATTCCTAACCCAAGCAAGCCGCAGGTATTTAATAGATACTCGTACGTAGCTAATAATCCTGTCAATTTTAATGATCCTAGTGGACATGAGCCGCATGGTCCAGGATCATGTTATGAGTCAGTGAACGGAGTCTGCGGATACACTTCTTATGAAAATCCAAACGTATTATTAAAACTCTCGCCCAAAAGCGATAGCGTTGGTGAAGGGGAAATTTCGTCGCCGAAAATTACTTACACATCACCCAATGACGATCTGCGTACTATCACATTTCCACCGGGATATGCTGCCCATTCAGAGCCCATCTCCCGACAAGACTATGACGTATCACATCTTTTTACAGCCGCTGGGTTGCTCACAGATATTTTTGAACTTGTTTCGTATCTTTCTGGCAACCCCGCGATTCCAATCGTTGTTGGAGTGGTGGATGTGCTATTTGCGTACGGCGGTTGTAGGGCGGCGCACGAATGTTATTATGGGCGCCCTCACCCAACCTTGCCAGAAATGTTAGTCGTCAACCAGGATGTACTCTGGACAGGTACGGAGGCAGTAGCGCCGTTAGTGGGAGGTCTTGTTGGAGCTGCACCTACGCAAGGCGCGGGTGCTTTGCCAGCCGCTGTAGGCACTGATGTCATTACAACTTTTGCTTCGGGAATCTATGATGCGGGTAGACTCACAGACTCAATCCCCAATGCCATTAGCTTAGGATTTGATCCCCAGAATGGCGAATTCTATATACTTTATTATCCTCCCAACCATTAATTTAAGGAGAGTAAAACAATGCTGGTAAAGATATTTATAATACTTTCTCCGTTTCAAATCGAGATTCTTGCTTTTGGCCTTCTGTATCTGGCTGTCACACTCTTCTTTTATGACAAATATTTCAAAAGAGGAATTTATGACCTAAAGAAATATGTAATAGTATTGGCAAATGCATTTCTGGCCTCGTTAGTTAGTTTTTTGGGTGGGATATTCCTCACAAGCGACCTAGATATGGTTGAGCACTCAGGTATAGTTTTACCGATATGCCTGGTTTTGCCATCAGCACTAATTTTATTTATATTGATAGCCAATATTTATCTCAGGAAAGGCCAAGAGAGACAATAGAGTTTCCCGAAAAAGCTCTTGTTCAAGCGCTAGCGCATGATTCTGATGCGCATGTAAGAAAAGCCGCCCTTTTTGATGCCGGAGTCCACATACACGTCGCATGTCATGATCACGGCCTTTATTGTGGAGCTCGCTCGGCGAGGGTATTCGGGAAGCACACTGTAAGGGCCGCACCCCGGCTGAGTATTGATTGATCTAACCTCACCCTAGCCCTCTCCTAAAGGAGAGGGGACTCGTTGCCGCGTGCATTTCTTCTCTTCCTAGGAGAGGATGTCTTGTTAATTGTCTGCTCGTGGGGGACGGGGAGGAGTCGATCCAAAAACTCGCGAGCGGAGACTGCACCGCGCCCGGGGACTTAACCGCCAAATGGGACTTTGCGTATGATGGAGATGGAACTCGTGCTGCCACATTGACCACGCCTTATATAAATGGACAGCCTCAAACCGCGGTATTGACTGCATATTATTTTGGCGGCTCTTATGAGGTAACAGGCAGCGACGTAAAGAAGTATTATTCCTTCGGTGGTCAATCTATCCTAAGAGACTCAACGGGATTACAATATTTCCTGACAGATCATTTGGGTTCTGTTGTTGCGATCACCGATGATGAAGGCACCTTAACATCTCAACAGAGATATATGCCCTTTGGTGGAGTCAGAACGAATGTAGGCTCAATCTCTGAAACTGATTTCGGTTACACGGGACAAAGATCGCTTGACTCCGGTATGGGTGGCCTTATGGACTATAAGGCACGCATGTATTCACCTTATCTTAACCACTTTACCCAGCCTGACACGATTGTACCAGACCCATTAAATCCACAAGCTTGGAACAGATACTCCTACGCGCTAAACAATCCCATCCGTTACAGCGACCCGTCAGGTCATAGTGTAGATTGCGGGCTTGGCGAGCAGTACTGTGAGGCCGGAAAGCTTAATACTACTAAGCGCGCGATTGATACAGCTCTTTCAAGAAAACACGAATCTGATGAAGATAAGCTTACAACTCATTGGACGGGGCTAACCGATCAAGAACGATCTATTCTATCTGAGGGCAATTGGCAAGAAGGGGGATATGACGACTTCATTACGAGGGGTGGCGTTTCCGACGCTGATTTATGGCATGATCCACTTACTTATATTCAAATGACTGTTGGTGGTGCCGGTTTTGGGAGGGCAGGATGGAATTTGCTAGTAAGTTACGCCACAAGATATCCATTAGCTGGGATTGTTAGTATAGGAAGTAATGGACTATATCAGCGAAAAGGCTTTACATATTTTGAAATTAAGCCGGATTGGCTATACACTGCATTAAACAAAATAGGTTTAGCTAGATTGGTTAATATCACTGTCATAAATAATCAGATAGCTCAAGATAAACCTGCCATCGCTACTCTTTTCAATCCAGGTAAACCAGGGCCAGGAGCTGAAATGGAAATACGGATGCTACTCTCTGCCCAGTATATCGAGGGTACAGCTAACTGGTTAGGTGCTCCCAAAATTTTCCAGCCTGCTACATGGCAATGGATAAAATAAAATGGGAGGTATAAGAAATATGAAAAGCAAGAAATTAGCGCCTGTCTTAAGAGATATCGAGTATTACTTCCAGTTTCTCCTTGATAGAGGATATAAGATTCATAATGTAAAAGAACTTCCTATGGGAGATTGGCAAGTAACACTTGCTTTGGAAAATTGCGCCATAGTATTTTATAGTGATCAAGGTGATATAGGCGTATTGTTTTCGCCCATTGATTCGAATTTAAATTATAGAGTTGGTCTTGACAGCATGATTTACTTCTTAAGTGATGAGAAAATCTTTCTTGGAAAATTTAAAAAAAGTTTCTTTGATTCCAGAAATAAGATCTTTGAAAGATTATCAGGTTTGTTGAATGAATACATCGATCAGATTACTCCTTACTTTGAAAAAGATTATGAGAAATACAAACATGAATTGATGTTAATCCAACAAAAATATCTTGATGTTTACTTAGATAAATATATCCCAAGAAGAAAACTTAATGATTGGAAATAGCTTGCTTGGTGACAGTCTTCTCGTATTCACATCGAAGGAAGCTTTTTGTTTCGAGACTAACCCCTTTGAAATCTACGCCAAGCGCCAAGAAGATAGGATACCCTCTAGATGAACAATATACGAATCCAAAATAGTCAACCGCGACATCTTCTAATATTCGCGTTAATAGCGTTGGTGCTATCGAGTTGTGTATCTCGAAGCACTTCAACGTGGAAAATGGAAGGCATATCTATGGAGCCGACTTTCTCCGACGGCGAGCTTGTGTTTGTCGAGCAAATAGATCCATCGAAATTGCAGCGAGGTGATGTGATTGTGTACGAATTCAATGAAGAAACTTATCTCAAACGGTTAATTGGCCTGTCGAACGAGACAATTGAAATCCATGATGGCAAGATTTATATCAATGACGAAATCTACGACGAGCCTTATACGGCAACGCAGCCAAGCTATGAAGTATCAAGTCTGAAGCTAGGTGACAACGAATATTATGCGTTGGGTGATAACCGGGATAACAGTGCTGACTCGCATGTATTTGGGCCTATCTTGGCTGAGCAAATAATAGGCCGTGTTATACCTAAAAATTAAACCCGTCGAGTGCTTGGCATAAGACTCGCTTGGTGAGGGACTCTGTCCTCGCCGAGAGTTGATTTATGATCTCACCCTAGCCCTCTCCCAACGGCGGAACTGGAGGGGGGATCATGTGGATTGCCGCACAGACGGTCAATTTCACGGGCAGCCTGACGGCCAAAGGGCAAAATAGCCCAACCGCTGTCCAATGGGGGGGCACTGTCACCTATGGTGGGGCGGGAGCCGGCGGATCGATCCGCATCGAGGGAGAAGATGTGAGCCTGAACAGCGCGAACGTATCTGGCGGCAGCGGCAACGGCGGAACAGGCCGCATCGCAGTGTATTACCACGATACATACACCCTGGGCTTCACCCCGGGTTATCTCCAGCACGTAAACCCGAATGCCACTGTTACACCCACACTGACCGCGACTCCCACAGGAGCCACACCCACCGCGACCGCGACGAAGACAGCGACTGCCACGCCCACTACTATACCCACAAGTTGGCAGTCACGGACTTACACCTACTCAGAGACCATCCCGCATGCTGTAGTAGCGGTCAGCTCTCAGCTAATAGCTAATAGCTATGAATACGACGCGAACGGAAACATGACTTGTCGCATCGAGGATGGGATTACCTATCTTCAGGAATATAATACAGAGAATCGCATCTCCTCCATTCAAAAACTTGCATCTGGAGATTGCGATGATGATCCACTTGTTATAGACACCAAATGGGACTTTGCCTATGACGGCGATGGAATCCGCGCGGCGACGTTGACCACGCCATATATAAATGGACAGCCTCAAACCGCGGTATTGACTGCGTATTATTTCGGCGGTGCATACGAGGTGACCGGCAGTGACGTGAGGAAATATTATTCCTTTGGGGGCCAATCTATCCTGAGAGACTCAACGGGATTACAATATTTCCTGACAGACCATTTGGGTTCAGTGGTTGCAGTAACTGACGATGAAGGTACTTTAACAAGCCAGCAGAGATATTTGCCCTTCGGGCAAGTTCGCACGATTCCCGATTCCCTAATAACGATTACCGACCTGGGTTACACAGGACAAAGATCGCTTGACTCAGGTATGGGTGGCCTTATGGACTATAAGGCGCGTTTCTTTTCACCTGCGTTAGGGAGATTCCTGCAGCCGGATACAATTATTCCCGATCCAACGAATCCGCAAGCATGGAATCGGTTTAGTTATGTGGGGAATCGTCCCATCAATTTTAATGATCCTACTGGGCATTGCGCAGTGGGTGATGATGACTTTGATGACTGCCATCAAGCACCTGCCGGTGGGAGTGGGACTTCCGGTGGAGGCGGTGGCGGAGGCGGGGGAGGAGGTGGGGGAGGCGGCACTGTCGTGGTAGACCCAGACCTAGTAGCAATCTATGATTTTATTGAGTCTCATCCAGACTACTATAAATATGGACCAGGGTATTACGATTTGGGCTATCTCGTGTATGGGCCTTATGCCTCGGGGTCTTTCATGCCAGCGCCTCAATATGTAGTCTACGGTACGGCAGGCAATTTATTAAATGGTCCATTGTCTGGAATACCGCACAATAAATTATGGCGGCTGTTGGATCTTGAATACACCCGATACGATGGCTGGAGACGTGGCGTTGCAGCTCGACAAGAATGGGATGAAAGATATAACCATGGTCCTGTTGACTCTTATTCTGCCCAAGCCTGCTTTTTTGCCTGTGCTTCGGTTACTCTTGATAAATTTGGAAGATGGTATTACGATGTTCCGTCATTTTCGGCGCCGCTCGATTCCATTGCCAACAAGAAGGCAAAGGAAGGTTGGGGAGTTTCCATTATGATCATTAACCCGCCTGGTATCCCAGGAACAAAAGAGGAGGTGTATTCAGCCATAACAAGCCCCTCACTGAGTGGTTGTGGAGGCTATTGGGGTGGCGTTTGCTATTCCGATGATGGCACGTTTGCCATTGGATTCACGACCCCAGGCATTGATGTTGGATTTAGTAGCGGAAGCACAGAATTTTCGTGGCCCTAGATGTAGGATTGAGGTCGTATGAATTCTGATTTGTTTCTATCCTTCCTCGGAGTTATTGCATCGGGGATCGGAGTATACGAATGTTGGTTTAACAAGTATTATTCTTCAGATGAATACATAACCTTCGTTGAGGAACGCCATTGGCTTCTACGATCGTGGTATTTAAGCAAAACATGGTTCTGGATGTCAAGAATTGTTTCGGCGATTTTGTTTATAGTATTTGTTGTTAATTTTGTTTTTGAATTAGTAAAGAAAGTTGGATTCTGATTTGAAAACTAGGTTACTTAAAAATTATTTTTGCCTATACCTTCTCGTATTGTGTGTGCCCTCGTGTCAGGTACCAAAAAGTTCCCCGCTCATTGACGCGGCAAGAAGCGGCAATATTTCTGAAGCAGAGAAATTGATCGGAACATGTTTACTTGTTAATGAGGCGTCGTCCAATCTGGAGACGCCCCTTCATGTCGCCGCACAACTGGGTCACGACGAGATGGTGGTTTGGTTGTTGGCCCATGATGCTGATCCGTCTTTAATGAATAAAAAGGGCAAGACGGCTTATGACTTGGCTTATCAATCCGGTCAGGTAGATTCGGCTTTCATAATTGTTAACTATTTAGACACGCTGGAACGAGAAAAGGAATTCTATGAACTTGACGATCTTGAATTGCTTGGATTCATGTTAAATATATATGATCATAGAAGACTTGATTTACTTCATTATCTGTCAGAAGTTGGAGATACGAACAAACTGCGATCAATCTTAGATAGGTCTGAAAACATAAATATCCAAACTGAATCAGGTAAGACACCTTTGCATTTTTCAATAATTAATAGTCAAATAGATGCGACCAAACTACTACTTGAGAAAGGCGCCAACCCAAACATTGGCGACATGAACAACAAAACGCCATTATATTACGCAGTAGAAAAAAAGGATTTAGATGCAGCTGCGGTTCTCTTAGAGTATCGGGGTGACCCACTGATTAAATCGTTTTGCGATAACGAGAGTGCTTTAGATTTAGCGAAAAGGCTGGGTGACAATGATATATTCTCTTGTTTAGAGGCAAAAAAATGTTGAAAACGCGAGGCTTAAGTACAATTTTTCGCTTGGCGTGGGATTTTGCGAAGCATCTTCGCTAATAAGGTAATTACAAGTGACTGTCACCTTAATTTAACAATACCTTTGCGCCGCACTGCGACGAACATGGTGCAGGTATGACCTGCCGCATCGAAGGATCCAGTGTGAGCCTGGGCAGCGCGAACGCAGCTGGCGGCAGCGGCAACGGCGGAGCAGGCCGCATCGCAGTGTATTACCATGATACTTACACCCTGGGTTTCACCCCGGGTTATCTCCAGCATGTAAACCCGAATGCCACGCTCACTCCCACGTTGACAGCAACTCCCACAGGAGCCACACCAACGGCGACCGCGACGAAGACAGCGACTTCCACCCCGACCACAATACCCACAAGTTGGCAATCACGGACTTATACTTACTCAGAGACCATCCCGCATGCGGTCGTAGCTGTTAGCTCTGAGCTAATAGCCAATAGCTATGAATACGACGCGAACGGAAATATGACTTGTCGCATCGAAGATGGGATTACATATCTTCAGGAATATAATACCGAGAATCGCATCTCCAGTATTTCCAAACTTGCCAGTGGAGATTGCACCACGCCGGGAGCTTACCTTCGCAAATGGGACTTCGTCTATGACGGAGACGGAGTTCGCATCAGCACATTGGTCACTCCTTATGTAAGCGGACAGCCTCAGACTCCCACAATTACTGCCTATTACTTTGGTGGGGCTTATGAAGTCACTGGCAGTGATGTAAAGAAATACTATTCCTTCGCAGGGCAGACTATCCTGAGAGACTCAACGGGATTACAATATCTGTTAACCGATCATTTAGGTTCGGTGGTTGCAGTAACCGATGATGCAGGCACTTTAACATCTCAACAAAGATATTTACCCTTCGGTGGAGTCAGAACGAATCTTGGCTCCATTACGCAGACTGACTTGGGATACACAGGCCAGAGGCAATTGGATATGGGGTTAATGGACTATAAGGCTAGATTCTTTTCGAGCGCGCTGGGGAGGTTTATCCAGCCGGATACACTGATTCCTGACCCAACCAAGCCACAGGTATTTAATAGATACTCGTATGTAGCTAATAATCCGGTCAATTTTAATGACCCTACTGGACACATGCTAGTTAATGACGGTGATGGAGGTTGTTATCCTTGTACTAAATTGTCGCCTCCCATCCCAGATCCAGAGGATGAAGATGATAGTGAAGAGGAAGATTCAATCTTCTCATCACTCTCAGATAGTTATATGTTGGGGTGGACGAACTTCGGCACTGCTTGGTCTATTCGGACAAACCCCGATGTAGGTTTTTGGCAGAAACAGTTGGCTGATGCATATATAGGAGTCTGGGGTGGCGCGCATGTGATGTTTATGATTGGCGCGGCTGGATTAACATGTGCTGCATTTGGTGCATGTTTAACCACAGTTGAGGGGCTTCTAGGAATTGGCGCTGCTGGTAATGTGGCTTGCGGTGGTGATATGTGTGCCAGTGAAGCAGAGCGAGGGATTGCGGTTTTAGGGAGATGGCCATTCAACAGGGATGTTGCTAAAGATATTGGAGGGAACTATCTTAATATCCCAACGAAAACATGGGAAAGTTTGAATGAAGCTGGAAGATGGGCATTAAATCAAAAATGGCTTGATGTAGCAATTGCCAGGGGAGATAGGTTTATTCTGGCAAGCAAATGGGCAGAAAGAGGAACGAGTTACTATTTTCAAGAGCTGCAGTACCTTTTCAGCAAAGGGTATTCAATATCAACCTATCAAAACTATTTAATTCCACCTCCATAATATGAGTGAGGAGACAATCATGAAAAACTCTTTGGATTTAATAAAAGAACATTTCCAATTCTTAATTGACAAATACAATTTTAGGATTTCGAACGAAGAATTTTCCCCTGACGCAATGGGTAATGCATATATAACTTATGCATCTACATTAGTCGGCATACTGATAACGATTGACAGGGGACAAGTATTAATCAATATTGGCGAGATAACCGATGAAATGAGAGACTGGTTTGATTTTGAAGATGTTCTAAGTTTTTTTAATCCAACTATTGAAAATGCATATACATTCATTGAAAAAACAAACGAAAATAAGACCGAGGAAATTCTTGCAATTCAACTTGCGAGACTTGCGTCGCTATTACAAAAAGACTGTGTGCCAATTCTAAATGGTGAATTGTGGATGAAAGACAAGATAAAGATAATTGGAAAAATACGAGTCGAGAAGATGTTCGAAGAATTAAATAAACTTTCAAAGCAATTCAAAAAAGAAAATTAGACATTAATTCTGCACCACTCGGTAGAGGGCCTTCGCGAAACACCCGCCGCGTGGGCGCGGCGCAGACCGTCATATTACAGCGCGTGCCGAACTATCAGAATGTGACCGTGGATGGCACACTAAAAGGACGCCTGTTCTTGCGTGTTTCGAATGAACTGAAGGGGGGCGGAACGATCCATGCCAATTCACTTGGTT
>CAZJYB010000077.1:0-18499 GCA_964549865.1 uncultured Anaerolineaceae bacterium | reverse complement strand
CAAAACTGAATTGGTGAACTTCCGGCCCGATCAACTGTATATCGGAGTCCACTTTTTTCATGGCTTCCGCGAAGGCGCGCCATTCCCGGTTGAAGAGATCTACATCGTAGCTTTCGCCTCTGTTTTTCAGCTCATCGTTGTATAGAGTGGGTTCGTTCCCGATCCCCCAATAGATAACGTCGTATTTCATTTCAACGTTCACATACCGCACCATTTCAGCAGCTTGTTCGGGCGTGCCACCCAGCAGGCGTACGTTGATCATTGCTGTTGCGCCCACTTTTTCGATAAAACTCATGAACTGGTCGATCTGAAGCGTATTTACAGCATTGTGATCTCCCCATGAGCCGGCCGGGAAGCGAAGAATGGTAATCCCTGAATCGTAGGCAGGTTGCAGCCCTTCCACCGAGAGCGCGATCCATGGTCCGTGGTTTGAACCGTATACGAGAGGGCTGATCTCGCCTAGGGAGATGTTAGGATCTACATATAGTGTGCCGGGAAACGAAGTGGGAATAACGGTTGGAATGGTCGGCACAACCGGCTTTTTGGCGCAGGCGGCGATTATGAATATGGCGAATAAGACAATGATTTTTCTAGGAGACATGGATGTACGCTGGGTGGAAAGTTGCGGCGAATATTACCACCAATTATGAAAAGAAGGAGAGATAAAAAATGACTGGCGTTGAAAACGCCAGTCATTTTTTATCAAAGATGTATCGGACTTCCCTCGGCCCCGTGTGCCGCTTCCATCAAAACTTCTGAAAGTGTGGGGTGCGCATGGACGTTGCGCGCGATCTCATGCGGCGTCAGTTCCATCATGTGGGCGAGCGTCAGTTCGGGGAGTAACTCTGTTACCTCAGGGCCGATCATGTGTGCGCCAAGGATCTCGCCATATTTTTCATCCACGATGATCTTGGCAAAGCCGGCGTAATCTCCGAGCCCGAGTGCCTTGCCATTTGCCTGAAAGGGGAAGCGCCCCACTTTGATGTTGTAACCGCGCTCTTTGGCCTGTTCTTCGGTGAGGCCGAAAGAGGCCACTTGCGGATGACAATATGTGGCGCGCGGCATCATGTCGTAGTCCAGCACGACCGTTTCATGTCCCGCGATGTTCTCTGCGCAGACAATGCCCATTGCGGACCCTACATGCGCGAGCATCAGCTTGCCCGTTACATCGCCAATGGCCCAAATGTTGGGGACGTTGGTCTGCATCTTTTCGTTGACATCGATCATGCCGCGGTCGCTCACTTTGACGCCCGCCGCCTCAAGCCCAAGCCCCTTGCTGTTCGGGGTGAAGGAGGTTGCCACCAGCACCTGATCGACTTCGAGTGTTTCGTCCGGAAGCTTCACCTTGACCTTAGAACCGGAGACGGCAATACTTTCGAACTTCACGCCTGTCTTTATCTTGATGCCAACCTTGGTCAATTCCTTGGTCAATTCCTTGCTGACCTCTTCATCTTCGCGTGGAAGAACCCGCGGTAACAATTCGATGATGGTCACATCCACGCCATAGGAATGCCAGATGGTGGCGAATTCCACGCCGATGGCGCCCGCGCCGACGATCACAACAGATTTGGGAAGTGTTTCCTGCATGATCGCTTCCACATAGGTAACGATTTTTTTGCCGTCCACGGTCACGCCGGGCAGGGTGGCCGCGCTCGCACCTGTGGCAATGATGACGTTCTTCGCCTTAAGCTCGGTCGCTTTGCCATCCTTGTCGGTCACTGTCAAAGTATCTTTTGATTTGAAAACGGCTGAGCCCATAAAGACCGCGATGTTGTTCTTCTTCATCAAAAAGCCGACGCCCTTGGTCAGGCGGTCTGAATTCTGGCGCGAACGTTTGAAGGCCACGCTGTAATCGAGTTTCAGGTTGTCAAACGAGAATCCAAAGTCCTTGCCGCGCTCACGCAGGGTGTGGGCGACTTCGGCGTTCTTCAACAGCGACTTGGATGGGATGCATCCAATATTCAAGCACACGCCGCCCAGCCATTGTTTATCGATAATTGCGACTTTCTGTTTCAACTGCGCGGCGCGGATCGCAGCCACGTAGCCCGCCGGGCCGGCGCCGATCACTACGACATCAAAATTTTCTGCCATGGTTTTCTCCAGGGAATCGATATTTAATTTGGAACGTCGCTATTGTACTACAAGCAAACCCTCTTCCTGTTCGGAAGAGGGTTGGGGCTCAGGAGATATTTTTCTTCAGGAATTCAAACGTTCGTGACCATGCCAGTTGCGCGGATTTGGCATCGTATTCGGGGCGATCCTCTTCAACGAACCAATGACCAACTTTCGGGTATGTATGAATCGTGACGTCGAGACCAGCGGCTTTCATATCCGTTTCCATTACTTTCACTTCATCAAGCGGCTCCCATTCGTCTGCTTCCGCGTAATGGCCAAGCACCTTTGCGCTCACCTGGCTGAAGTCCGCGCCTACAATGCCATAAAATAGAACAACTGCGGAAACATCGGGTTCCTTCTCGGCAACCACCATAGACCACCCAGCGCCCATTGAAAACCCAACGACGCCGATGGGTTTGCCGGCGCGCAGAGATGTGAGATGGTCTTTTGCAGCCTTCACTGTATCGCTCATTAATTCAGAATCACGGTTTTCCATTAACACTTTGGTTTCTTCGATCGTCTTTCCGACGCGGCCCTGATAAAGATCGGGCGCCAGCGCAGTAAAACCCTGCTCTGCCAGTTGGTCGCATACCTGCTTGAAAAAAGGTTTGAGGCCCCACCATGCATGCAGGACCAAAACCCCAGGGCCGCCTTTTTCCGGCGCGGCAAGATATGCGTTTGCAGTCTTATCCTTAACTTGTATCTGGATCTCGGATTTTTTTATGGACATTCGTACCTCCTTGGGCCGAGTTATTTTACTAGAACAAACATTCTAATGTCAAGGAATGAAATTGGACCATTTCCGCCTGAGAAAGCTGTCAGGTTATTTGTTTTCCAAAAGCTTCCATGGTTGTTTCTCTGCGCTATAATTCAGCAAAGGAGAAACCATGTCAAAAGAAACTGCCCCAAAACGATATCATCCTGTTCACGTGGTCTTGCATTGGCTGGTGGCTGCGTTTACATTTTACCTGCTGTATCTTGGGCTTTTTGTGTTTCCGAGTACGCCCAATTCTCAAGAAGTTCAATCGCTCGGCCTGCACAAAATAGTAGGTATTTTACTTGGACTGGTCGTGATCATTCGCCTTGTTACGCGCTATGTATTCAAGCGTCCCGATGCGGCGGATGCAGGTCATCCCCTATTGAATTTTGGCGCCCGGGCGGTACACTTTCTGCTTTATCTTGGCATCTTTACCATGATGATCACAGGGGATTCCCTCGATAAAGCATATGGATTGACAAACATCCTGACTGGCAATGGCACCATGCCGGAAGATCTATTTGTTTATCCTCAGCGTGCGGTGCACGGATATCTGGGTTATGTATTGACCGGGTTGATCGCGCTGCACGTTGGCGCGGCTCTCTATCACCAGTTTATTCGTAAAGATAATTTAATATCCCGTATGTGGTTTGGAAAATAAGCTTAAAAGATAAAAAATGCCCAGACGTAAAAGTCTGGGCATTTTTTGTTTACAGCCAGCGCCTCACGCGGGACCTGTAGCTGGTATACGCCTCCCTGAACTTTTTCTCCAGATAGGCCTCTTCCTTCTCGATCACCAGCCGATTCATGGTCACGACGAACAACGGTGCCAGCAGAACGCCCCAGTAAAAGCCTGAATTTAATGGCAAACCGATGACTATTAATAAGAACCCGAGATATATTGGGTTGCGCGTGAAGCGATAGATCCCCGAGGTAACCACTTGTTTTACGGACCCATGCGGGTCCAGTGTGGTATTCGCTTTCCCAAATTCATTGAACGCGGCAAACCCCACCAAGAAACCAATGAAGGCGAGCGCAAGCCCGGCGTAACGCACGAGTGTGGTCGGTGTGAAGGGGAGTGGTACAAAAAAGCCGAGCAGAAATGCGATCGCGATAAAAAACAATGCCACGATAGGGGGATGAATGTTCTTGTTGATATTCGGATGGTCTTGCTGTTTCTCAGCCATGACGTTAACTCCAGTTTTCCAAAGTCTCTTTGACCTTTGCGAGGAACCTATCTGCAGATGCGCCGTCGAGAATGCGATGGTCGAACGCAAATGACAGGTAGATCATCGGGCGGATGGCGATCGCGTCGTCGATCACGATCACGCGTTTCTGCATCGCGCCGATCCCCAGGATCCCACATTGAGGCTGATTAATAATGGGAAACGCGAATAACGAGCCGCTCGTTCCATGATTTGTAAGTGTAAAGCTGCCGCCTTTAACATCGTCTGGTTGCAACTTCTTCGAGCGGGCACGGCTGGCAAGATCGTTCACCGCGCGCGCCATTGTAAGCAGGGAGTGACTGTCCGCGCCTTTGATCACCGGCACGATCAGACCCTGCTCGCCAAGTGAAGTGGCCATGCCGATATTGATATTTTTATGGATCAATACTCCCTCGTTGCTCCAGGATGAATTGACGATCGGGTAGGCCTTCAACCCTTCCACAACTGCGGATATGAAATATGCGGTAAACGTAAGGTTGACCCCATCTTTTTCAAAAGCAGCCTTGTTCGCGGTACGATGTTTTGCCACGTGAGACATGTCCGCTTCCATCACGGTCAGTACATGGGGAGACGTATGCTTCGACTCAACCATATGCTGTGCAATGGACTTGCGGATGGGCGTGTGTTTGATAAGCTGGTCGCCTTCGATTGGTCTTAATGTTGAAGGTTGCAAGTTGACAGGTTTAGCTGATGGTACGGTTCCCGATTTCGGATTCGCAACAAATGCCAATATATCGTTCTTCGTGATACGCCCATTCAGACCTGTGCCTCGGATTTGTAATAGATCCACTCCATGCTCGGCCGCGATCTTCGAAACGACTGGGGAAATAAATCCAAGCTCACGGTTGGTGGTTGGTGGTTGGTGGTTGATGGTTGATCGTTGATCTTGAACGGTGGCAGATCGGGATGTTTTGGATATTGACTTGTCGCTGCCAACTGACAACTGTATGTTATCCACTGTTTCCCCGGCCGCACCGATAATGGCCAGCAATTCGCCCACCTTGGCCGGCACGCCCTCCTGTGCGATGATCTGCAACACCGTCCCACTTGCGGGGGCGGGAATCTCGGTATCCACTTTGTCTGTATTTACTTCAAGCAAAGGTTCCAATTCCTGAACGGAATCGCCAACCTGCTTGAGCCATTTGGTGACGGTGACTTCGTCGACGCCTTCGCCTAACCTTGGAACGAAAACCTTGGTTGCCATTGTTACTCCTTTTTGAACCGCGAAGAGCGCAAAGGCCGCCAAGAAAAAAAGTTTTCTTCGCGCTCTTCGCGTGCTTTGCGGTTAAGAGAATTTCGGAAATTCAGAGGGTGAGACCTCGTGCATCATTTCATAAATTGCATCAAACACTGTTTCTACATTTGGCTTCGACCAGTAATCCCCATCGCTGCCGTAGGCGGGACGATGTGCCTTGCCGGATAAAGTTCTCGCAGGAGAATCGAGATGGAAATAGCCACCCTGTTTCTCGATGACTTCCTGCAGCATGTAAGCCGTGGCTCCACCCGGTACGTCTTCATCTACAAATAATACGCGCGAAGTCTTCTTAAGCGACTCGACGATGTTTCCATGGATATCGAATGGTAGAAGCGATTGCACGTCGATCACTTCGGCTTCGATCCCGGCTTTTGACAATTTTTCTGCTGCATCCAATACGACGCGACAACAGGCGCCATAGGTAACAACAGTGATGTCTTTCCCTTCACGAATGACTTCGGGCACGCCAAGCGGCACGGTCATCTCGCCGATGTTTTCGGGCAGTTTTTCCTTTACGCGATACCCGTTCAATACTTCCACCACTATGGCAGGCTCGTCAGATTTCAACAATGTATTATAGAAACCAGCCGCACGCGTCATATCCCGCGGCACCAGGACGTGGATGCCGCGCACCAGATGGATGATGCCAGCCATCGGTGAGCCGGCGTGCCACACGCCTTCGAGTCTGTGCCCGCGTGTGCGCACGATGACCGGCGCTTTTTGCCCGCCTGCCGTGCGCCAGTGCAGGCTGGCAAGATCGTCGGACATGGTTTGTAGACAGTACAACACATAATCGAGATATTGGATCTCGGCGATCGGCCTCAAGCCGCGCAGGGCCATGCCGATGGCCTGCCCTAAAATCGTTGCTTCACGAATGCCCGTGTCTGTCACGCGCAACTCGCCGTATTTTTCCTGCATGCCTTTGAAGCCCTGGTTCACATCGCCAAGCCTGCCAACATCTTCACCAAATGCGATCAAGCGCGGCTCACGCGCCAGCGCGGCATCGAATGCAGCGTTGATGACCTCGAAGCCGAACATGGTGGGTGAAGCCTTCGAATAAACAGGTTTGATCTCATCCACCTTCAACGCGCTGCCCGAATACAAATGCGAACCGTAGCGTTCCAGGTTGATCCCGTCCTGTTCATGCTTCCATTGGATCAGGACCTGCTTTGTGGGATGCGCTTCGTCGCGCAGGATCCTCAACGCGTCATGCGCGGCCCCATGGATATCACGCCTCGTGAACGACGGGAGGCTGGCCAGCCGTTCCCGCACATCCTTCAACTCTGATGCATGCTTCGAACCACTGGCGATCTCATCGAACATGTCCATCACCTGGTTGCGTTCCTCCATGATCGGGGCGAGGTAGGTGTCCCATGCCGTTTTGCGGAGTCCCTCTACAGATTCGTGATCCGCCTTTTCGAGCGCGGCAAGCTGGGGGTCCGTGGCGACGCGGTTCGTTATCATCCACTCGCGCATTATTTTCAACCCGTCGAACTCCTGCTCCCATTTGAGTCGTTGTGGAGTTTTATACCGTTCGTGACTGCCGGAGGTGGAATGTCCCTGAGGCTGTGTCACGTCGATGACATGCACAAGCGCGGGGACGTGATGCTCGCGCGCGAGCTCCGTTGCGGTTTGATAGGTTTCGATCAGCGCCGCATAATCCCAGGCAGGCACCGTATACAGGTTGTATCCCGAACTGTCTTTTTTTCCGTTACGCGCAAAGCCCGTGAGCAGTGTGCCAATGTTTCCCTTGACCATTTGAAATTCGTTGGGGACGGAAATGCCATAGCCGTCATCATAAATGCTGATCACGGCCGGTGATTTCAACACGCCGATGGCATTGACCGATTCCCAAAAGAGGCCCTCGGCAGTCGACGCGTTGCCGATGGTTACGAACGCGACCTCATCGCCGTTATTCGAGAAGTCCTTGAATTCCTGGAGTTC
This sequence comes from uncultured Anaerolineaceae bacterium, assembly GCA_964549865.1. GTDB lineage: Bacteria > Chloroflexota > Anaerolineae > Anaerolineales > Villigracilaceae > Villigracilis. The sequence goes on along the minus strand of CAZJYB010000077.1, from coordinate 11,202 downwards.
CTTGAGATTGCGATACAGCACCGAGGCGTACGCAAGACCAACGGCGCGCGGCATTTGTGCTGCGGTCGGAGAAACGTCTGACGCGCTATTGTACATTTTTGTTTGCGCGCGCCACGTACCATTGGGATACAGATTGCGTGAGGCGAAGTGCGCGTTCATCTGGCGGCCTGCGCTGGCAGGGTCGTATGTGATATCGGCATGCGCATACAGTTGTGCAAAAAATTCCTGGATGTTCATGGTGCCCACCATGAACATCCAGGTCTGGTCACGATAATATCCGGAACGCCAATCGCCCTTGCGGAAGGCACGCGCAATCGCGATCTGGGCGATCTCTTTGCCATCGCCGAAGATGCCGAACTTGGCCTTGCCGCTGAGCACTTCGCGTCGTCCTATGATGGAAGCCTGGCGGGATTGAAAGGCCAGGCGGTAATCTTTGATGATCTCTTCTTTTTCAAGGGGAAGTGCAACAGGGCCCTTCTTTTTGGGCATGCGTCTCTCCTGAGTTGGTGTTGCAGGGGATTATAACGGAAAAGGATAAAGACAATCCCGACGAAATAGTCATTGAAAATTATCTGCACATCGGTTATAAAACCCGCATGATATTCCAAACCACACAAATACAAGTTCCCGAAGACTTTATCGATCTCGGCCGGGGCGACCCGGGCCTGGATCTGCTTCCGCTTGACCTGCTTCGCAATGCCGCGCAGGATCGATTAAGCCAAAAGGATAATACCTTTCTGCAATATGGGACTGAGCAGGGAGACGGCTATTTTCGTGCCGCGCTCGCCGAATTTCTTTCCAAACGTTACGGTTTTCCCGTTGACCTGGAAACACTATTTGTGACCTCCGGCATCTCCTCGGGGTTAGACCTGCTTTGCACGTTGTTCACAAAACCAGGTGACGTGATCTTTGCCGAGGAGCCCTCTTATTTTCTTGCTTTAAAGATCTTCGCGGATCATGGCTTGCGAGTCGTTCCCATTCGGACCGATGAAGCTGGTCTGGTTATCGAAGACCTCGAACAAGCCCTGAAAGATCACCATCCGAAATTCATCTACATCATTCCCACTTTCCAAAACCCTGGTGGGCACACGTTGAGCCAGGAACGCCGTGAGAAACTTGTGTCTCTTGCGCAAGGACATGATTTTCTGATCTTCGCGGATGAGGTCTATCAATTTCTCAGTTACACCCAAACGCCCCCCAAACCTTTTGGCGCTTATATCGATTCGGAACATGTCATTTCGCTCAGCTCGTTCTCGAAGATCCTTGCGCCCGGTTTGCGGCTGGGATGGATACAGACACACCCTTCCATCATGCAGAAGATCGTGGCTTGCGGCATGCTCGATAGTGGGGGAGGCATGAATCCTTTTGCGTCTGCAATTGTGCGAAGTCTTATTGAGTCTGGCGGGTTGGAACAAAATATTGAGAAACTGGTTGGAGTCTATAAGAAACGCGTAAAGGTAATGGATGAGTTATTGCGGCTTCACCTGCCAGAAGTTCAATTTGCCACGCCGCATGGCGGATATTTCTTCTGGATGCGATTGCCCGGTGTTGACGCGCACGAGTTACGAAAAAAAGCACAGGCACATCAGGTTGGGTTGCGCCAGGGTGCCCTGTTCTCCAGCCAGAATGGGTTGCGCGACCATATCCGCTTGAGTATTTCATTCTATAATGTGGAAGAGATCGAACAGGGATTGATACGGTTAAGCCACTGTGTTCACGACGGCAAATAATCAAGCGGGATTCGGCTTGCCCACTTCGAGCCATTCAAGCGCGGGAGCCATCTCTGAGAAGACCTTGAAGTTCGCCCCGCGGTTGACTGCCACGGTTTCTGCCAAAAAGTTGATCAGGCTGTCCCTGGCCACTGACGCGACCTGGATTTTTGCCCCCCAATATTTTGAAATTTCCAACCCTGTTTCGTAACGGTCGATGATGCTGGGGTCGCCCGTCATTTTACTTATATCGACCAGGGCCTTCTTCAAATTTCCCGCTTTGCATCGCGCAGCGATTTCATGGATTGTGACCATGAATAAAGCCAGCGAATATGGCTCATCTGATTCAACGAGCAAATAATTTCCCTTGTGGATGTAGGTGGGCATCGTTATCTGAATTCCAATTTCACCATGAAACCAAGGGGGCGATCATGCCATGATGGTAGTCCAATCAAGTTGTTTTCAAGCGCGCGCTGATATCCCGCAGCAGGCCGAATGAAATTGGCTTGACCATTGCGATCGTCACCAGATCTCCATACATTTCGGCTTGTATGTTATCGGCTGTGGTCATGATGATTTGAGTGTTGCTAAACGCTTCATTCGCATGCAGCTGTTTAAGAAGCTTTACACCATCCACATGCGGCAGGTGCAGGTCGAGCACGATCACATTTGGAATAATTTCCTGCAGGCGTTTTTCAGCGATCCTGCCATCTCGGATTGTTTCAACCTCAAATCCGGCAGTTTGCAGAGCTCTCGTGAAAATATCCGAGAGGTCTGCGTCGTCTTCAATCACCAGGGCAAAGTTTTTCATAATCATTTATCCCTTCGCTATTAATCGATTTCCAGTGGCAGCAATATTGTAAACATGCTTCCGCGCTCGCTCTCGCTTTTAACGTGAATACTACCGTTCATTAATTCGACAAGCTGTTTGACGATGGAGAGTCCGAGCCCAAACCCGCCATGCTGGCGTGTTGTCATCTTCGCGTTCGAAGCTTGTCGAAAGGATTCGAAAATATAGGGGACCTCTTTCTCCGAGATGCCTATGCCCGTGTCACTTACTTCCATTTTCCAGCGGTCCTGTTCGGCACAGGCGATATGCACCCGAACGCCGCCTTTTTCTGTGAATTTCACAGCGTTATTGACCAAATTAAGAAGGACCTGTTGTAATCGCTGAGGGTCTCCTTTGATGTTTTCCGGCATGTTTGGGTCCAGTTCTGTTGATAAGGCCAGTCCCTTATCGGCCGCGATCTTATCCATTGTGTTGTGCAGGTTCTCCAGCAGGGAGGCTGTTTTGAAAACCTGTGGTTTTATTGAAAGTTTTCCTGCGCCGATCTGGGCCTCGTCCAGCAAATCACCCACCATGCCAAGCAGGCGGGTAATGTTGGTCATGAGGCGATCGATGATCGAAACTTGTTTCTCGTTCAGGTAGCCGTATATGCCTTCTTGCAACATTTCTGTAAGTCCCATAAGGGCATTGAGCGGAGTGCGCAGTTCATGTGAGACGATTGCCACAAAGTTTTCCTTCATCTTTTCGAGTTCCGCTTCACGCGTAACATCCCGAAAAACAGCCACAGCCCCAATGCTCTCTTTTGTGGCTGTATCTTGTACGCGGGCCACACCCATGGAAAGGGATTTGTTTCCCCATTCAACACGGATACCCGACTCGGTCTTATCAGGGTGCTCAATTAATTCTGTGATCGCTTTTTGATTCGATGGGGACAGCTCTGCAGTTTGAACGAATTCATTCAAGCTTATACCGGTCAGGTTTTCGAAAGGTGTTGCTGTAAGGCCGCTTAGGGCAGGGTTTGCCAGGATGGCGGCATTCTCAGCATTAAACACGATGACACCATCGGCGATCGAATTGAGGATCGCCTGGTTGCGCCCGGCTTCAATCCGTTCGCGGGTGAGTGCATCTGCCAGCGCCTGTGTCCGTTCGGTAACGATCTTATCGAGATTGGTATTGATTGAGCGGAGATCACCAAGAGCCTGTTCAAGACTGCGTGTTGTAAGCCATGAAACAAGAGCGAGCATGTAGAAGCCAATAATAGCCAGCCAGTTTGGTATGCCGGATATGGACCAGGCAAGCCCCACCATACAGATGGAACTAATAGTTGCAAAGACGAAACTTGCGGACGAGAATAATATCAGGCTTGAAATGATGATGGGAAATGTATAAACAAAGATCGACCGTCCGTTTGATAATTCAGCCGGCGTATCAGTCAGGTTAACCGTGAGGGTGAGTAGAAGCAAAAACAGGAACGCTGCCCATTTTCCTGAGTAGCGATTGATCCAATAGATTAATATGATCCCGATGAAAAACACAGCGATGCCCAGCAATAAAAATTGAACACCGCTATTGCCCATCATTTCCGGGTATAAAAATACTGTAACAATATTTAGTATGACTACAACAAAGATTCCCAGCAAAAGCGTGTTGAGCAGCCTGCGTTTGCGCGAATCCTCGGGGTCAGCCACGTCTACATTAAGAATCCGATCAAAAAACTTTTTCATGGATCAACCTTTTTCGGCAAGTAATAAGGCGCTTAGCACGGCTGAGCGTACAATTACATCAGCCGTAAATAGTCCTTTACCCAGCCATAATGGTGGGTAGGGAGGCTCAGAATGACTCTTGAGCCAGTCAATACCCCTGTTAAGAACTGATTTCTCGAATTTTCCGTCATTCTGTTTCCAAATGTAGAGGGCTTGTAGACAATAGGCTGTTTCTTCGGCAGTGGAAAATTGGTAACCCCACGAGCCATCCTTTCGCTGGGTTTCCACAATCCATCTGATGGCCGGTTCAATGATATGGTTAGCCAGTCCTGCGCAGGCAATAATTGCATGTGAGGTTGTATAGTAGGGCGAAATATGCCATTTGTCGTACCAATATGCATCATTTGTTCGTACACTTTTCAGGTGGCGGATGATTTTTCGGACCGAACTGGAATCAGGGCCCATGCCTCCCGCGCGAAGGGCGTCTAGCATATGAATATTTACACTGTTCGAACTGTTAAGTTCATAATGAAAAGTTCGGAAACGATCTTTTTCTTCGTACGAAAGCACTGTTTCAATATCCGGGGACATTCCAAAACGTGCCAGAACGTCAAATGTAAAGGACGTATCATCTCCATCCTGGACACTATAACCGGTAGAGAGCCCAATGCCTTTTCCAGGCAACCAGCCATTCCTCAAATAATTGAGCCAGGGACGGATCAGACTCATTGTTTCTTCATCCCATTCACCAAGCAGGGAAAAATTCCATAGAACCCAACTTGCCTCAAATACTTCGAAGGGGGCCAAATCCAGCGCGCCACCATTTGGAGTAATGAATTTACGTATATATGCCAAAGCTGCTTTATCATCCGGCTTGACATGCAAAAGGTAGAAGGCCGTTGCAGATGGACTGTGCCCAATTGAGCCATTACTTTCTTGTAACTGCTCTATTTCCAACATGTCGGTTTCTTCAAAGCCGGCCATCTCAGCACAAAAAGCTGCTGATAGATAACGATTGATTTTATGCCCATTTAATAATTTCAGTTTGGTCTTGCGGTTATCTGCTAGTTGGCCTAAGATTGTATCACGCTGAGAAGGTACCAGACCAAGTTTTTCGGCCTCTGCCATGAGAACAGGTACGAGCATTTCAAAACCCGCGGTTGCTCTGCCGGGGTCGATCATTCTCTTTTGAAAGGCCTTTGCGGTGATTTTTTTCAGAGCGATCATGCCACGCTTGATCCGGGTACGATCTTTTGCACGACGGCCATTTTTGGTCAAGGCGACCATGGCGGCCAGAGTGCTGATGACGCGGTCATGATAGTCAAAAGGTTTTTCCGTCCCCCATGACCCATCCTGCAACTGGTTTTCGCATAACCAGGAGAGGGCGTGACCACTAAGATCGGTGTCAATATCGTTCAAAAGTGCCACCCAGGCGGTATCGTAGGCGACCTCAGACATTTTGCCCGGACCGATTTCTTTTAGCGTTTGATGCACAGCTTCGAGCATTATTTCAACCTAACCAATATCGGGTATCCAGATGCCGCGGGCTTGCTTGCCTGTGCCAAAGGTATATTGCCTATACTGTCCATAATACCTGCGTAGATCCTGCAGATCTTTGGCAGGCATTGTTGAATAATCCGGGTCGGGAGCGCGTCGTGTAAAGAGGTGATCATACAGGATGCGGCGGAGCTGGTTGGGATTCATATATGGTGATGGGGCGATGGTGAAATATAGATCCTCCTTTCCCTGGCTAAGAAGTGGATAATCAAATACCGCGAAGCGGTCAAATCCGATAAAGATGTCCACCTGCTCAATCGATTCGCCATAATACAGTTCGATAATGGTTCTTCTATCGGGCACTTTGTTGTTTTCCTGGTGATAGCGGATAGCTAATTCTGTGGTGGTATCTATAACATCATCCGCAAAAGCACCGATCAACAAACGAAATCCTTTATTTTCGCATGTCCTTTCGGCGATTTCATCGAAAAGATCTGGTAAATGGTTGTAGGGAGTTCCTCTTAGCTTATTATGATAATCGCCGTAAAAACGAACGCGTACATTGTATTCTTTGTAAAAAGATAAGAAGTCGGGATGCGTGGCATAGCGCGCCAATCCTTCCGCGCCGATCTTTTGCATATAGGCTTCGCGCGTCGTCAGGATCTCCTGGCCGATTTCTGGTGTTAACAGCGTGTCGATGCCGTGATCGAAAAAAAGCTTATATAGCTCAATGTGATTCTGGCCGGCCATATCCATATAGGCGGCAATTGGGTTATCGTAAGTTGCATCACCATATTCCAGGGCAAACCATCGCCGTGTTCCATTAATGGGGAAAACAACGACCTTTGGCCCGGAGGCCCTGATAAGTTGTGCAACTTCCTCGACCGGGAGTTTCAGAAATTTTTCAAGTGCGATCATGGTTTCCTTCAGAAGCGATCAGTTTGTGGTCAAATGGCCTGGTCAATTTATGTGTGCCTGCAATCATTATGGAGCTATTTGGTTCTAACTCGAATCCCGGTTTTGCTTCATACCCTGCGCGCTGTCACCCAGCGCACGTGCTTTTAAGGGCAGCTTTGAGGCTCGCGTAAATGAGCACAAAATCTATATAGCCGACGCAATATGGGCCAAACCGGTGGTTGTGACACTTAAGATCCCTCCGTATGGCTCAATGTAATTAGCATATCCAAACTTTGAAGATATTCTTTCCAGCCCGGGTAAAGCGCGAAATCATCTTTGACAAACGGCTCATCCGGGTAAATGGTCTTTACGCGTAGAAAGTTATATAGGGCGCGTTGCTCTCTCGCTGCCTGCCCCATTTCGGCCAGGGATTTTTCATAATGATGATGGCGTTCGTTTTTGGCGATTTGCGGTGTCATCGCAGCTATTCTCTGAGACGCACTTGCGGGTTCCTGCCCGGTGTGTTCATCAAGGAAGCGACAAAGGCGGGCGCATTCTTCGTTTGGATGCTCGATTAGTTGATCATATTCCACAAAGATCTTAGATGGGTTGTTTTGCGTAAAAGAAATTATGTTAAGCATGCAATATTGCCAATACAGGAATGCGGCAGAATATGGCAAATTGTCCGAATTAAAATCTTCCGTCTTCGCTGAAGACAAAGCGATCTCTGCAGGATGCCTGATCGTGACAACGTAAACAGCATTTTCCCAAAAATTTACCCAGAAAGGCAAAGTGAACGGCAGGCGTGCATCTTTCCATACCCAGGCGCGGGCTTGATTTTTTCCTGCCTGCTGATCCATATCCCGAATAAGGCCCTGGGCTTTCTCCTTAAATTCTGGTTCCGATGCCCTCGCCGCCATCGCCTCGATAGAAGGTGGTGTCCTGTCATTGTGATCCAGTAGTTCATCGTTGAGATCTTGTAAAGGAATGTATTCCATATAGCCGTAGCCGCGCGGGTCATTAATGTCGGATTTCCACAGATTACTTTGTAGTCCTGCATAAGCTCCCCATAGACGGATCAATTCAGCAACAAGCGAGGTGCCACTACGCATGGTCCCTAGGACTATGATCCGCTTTGGCATTATTTTCGATCTCCCAGGAAGATATTTGATGCAAACGTGAAGACAGAACTCATTGAATTTAGACTGGCAGTCGCAGTATTCTTGGTTAATTGAGTCATTCAATATTCCAATCTAATTGCAGGGATGCGTACAATTCGTTTTGCGCATTCCAGCATGAACCAGCGCTGGGTCCCATTGATGGGAAAAGCGATCACTTTTTGCCCGGATGCCCTGACCAGCTGTGCCACATCCTGGACCGGGAGCTGCAGGAATTCCTTGAGTGAGATCATGATTTCCTGCGTTCCATATCCCTGGATTGACGGAGATGTTTTTTTACCATACCAGCCCAGCTATCCGCCATGGTGGCGACCAGCAGGTAGATTACAGTTAACGCAGGTGCATCGAACGTCAGGCTTGAGATCATAAAAGCTTGTACCGTCTCGATAATCTCCTCTGATTGTAAAATTGGGATTGTGAAAACCAAGATACACCCCAGGATCGTTACGACCCACCCTGCCTTTGAGTCCAGGCAGAATATTGCCAGCAGAATCGGAATAATGTAAGCGGCTGATGCAGAAGTCGAGATGCCATACGACGCCATGTTCGCAAAATTCATTAAAAGCAGCAGGGTTATGAGCATCCATGCGCCTGCCACGACGCGTTCTTTCATGACCAGCCCAACGCAGATCGCCAGGAGCAACATGACTATTAACATGGCGAAAATCGTCTCTATGTCTTCAAAGCTTTTTGTTGCGACCCAATAGAGCACGAGCAGGAGCATCGACCCACCAATGGCAAGCGATGTGATTGTAATGACCGTTGCTCTTGTTCGGTTGAGCTCGGAGTAAGATTTTGGCATGAAGCCGTTTATTAGATTGAATAAGGACATTTATGCTCCTGGCAATGCTGTTGAGGATCCGGGAGATACTTTATGTCTGTTTGTAATGAGTTTTGGTGCTAAATAAATTAGGCAGGTCTCGTGCCACCGTGAGATTGGTTCCATAGATAGTCGCCAAGTTTGACCCTTTGAATTGTTTACCTTTCTTGAACGGATTTCCATGTCTATTTCATCGCCGTAAAATTGCTTTGGAACCAATTACATAAAAAAACTCCAGCCTCTTGTCAGATAACAAGTGACCCGGGTTATTGTTGAATTTTGTCGTTTAAACTTCACCATGAATTTCAGGGTGTAAGTGAAAAGATACCCTTCCTCAGGCTTCAAAACAGGCTTCAAATGAAAAGAGCAGCCCGTTTGAACTGACCTTTTGCCGGATAGACTTATAGCCAGGTAGTTACTTCATTCTCTCGGCGACGATCTCTGCGACATCCTTCACTTGTATATCTGCTGCGTATCTCAAGTCCGCCGCTTTTTGAGCCGCCGCCGTGGCCTCATCCTTTTTCCCCAAACGAGTGCACACCTGGCTTAAATCATTCCACGCATCCCTATTCATCGGGTCAAGCAGGGTCGCTTTCTTTGCAAATGTCAACGCATCCTCGAACAGTCCCAGTTTCTGGAGCCCGGCTGAAATGCCCTCCAGGGCCTCGATGTCAAAGGGGTTTATCCGTAAGGCTTCACGATAGGCCTCCACCGCGCCCTGCCAGTCTTTCAATTGTCCGCGCACCTCGCCGAGCAAGGGCCATGAAAATGGGTTTTCCCTTTGCAAACCCAAAAGCTTCTCCGCAATCGCAAGCGCCTCAGCGGGGCGGTCTTGCCGTAACAAGGACCTCGATTGGAGAAGCAAATACTCCAGCCACTTCGAGTCATTCTTATACCCTTTGATGGCTTCCCGCTCAGCAAGCTTATATTCTCCCGTCCAAAGATGGTATTCGATCAAGCTGGAGCGGTAGGCAGGGTCAAACGGATGAAACAATATATTCCTGCGAATGTAGCGCAGCGCCTCTCCCTTCCGCCCCGTCTTCGTCAACGCTTTACAATATTCATCGCCGACGATGTATTTCCAATCACTGATCAACGCATACCCTTCAAGGTATTTTCTCATCTTCGAGTTGCCCAGCAGCGCCACCCCGTTCGTGTACCAGGGCAGGGAACCCTGTGGGTCGTTCATCTTGTATTGAACGTGGTTCCCAAGATACGCATACCCCACATACAAGCTGGGATACCTGCCGATATATCCCAGAAATAGACCTTCGATCCGCTCGAACCTGGAGGTTGCCAGGTAAAGCAGGGACAGGCTATAGCATGTCTCAGGGTTCCATGGCGCGATGCGAACTACCTTGTTGTAGACTTCCTCAGCCTTGTCAAAAGCTTCCATATATAGATAACAATTCCCCAGCGAGGAAAGATAATGCTCGTTTTCAGGGACCTCTTTCACACACCGCTCAAGGTAGTGGGATGCCTCTTCATGCCGGCTTAATTGCAGCAGGGATGTGCCAAGATTCCATGTTAGGGATGGCCACTCCGGATGTTTTTCCTCTAAGCGTGTCAAGGCCTGGATCGCATCGTCCCATCGCTGCGCCTGCCAGTATGCCGAATACTGGGCCCCTTCAAGCGCGGGATATGCGTCAAACATGCTGGAGTTTTCCTCCAGCATGGAGACTGCCCCTTCAGGTTTATTCAATCTCATCAGCATCACCGCTTGCATCATGAGATACCTGAACTTAATATCGTTGAGAATTTTCATGTACGCTGCGGCCTTATCTTCCTCGATTTCTAACGCTTATCTTATCAGGTCCAGGATGTTTGAGGGTGGGCGAGGATTTTGGCGTCGATGTTGAAGAGGGCGTCGGTGTACGGGTGGAGGTCGCAGTGGGTGTCGGTGTGCGAGTGGAAGTTGCAGTAGGTGTCGGTGTGCGGGTGGGTGTGTTTGTTGGTGTTGGGGTGGATGTTGGCACACGGGTAGGCGTCGTAGTTGGCGTTGGAGCAACTTTGTTTAGGGATTTTTTAAATGCCTCGTAAGCGTTCCCGATCATATACTGAACCAGCAAGGCAGTGGCGACTATAACAGCTATTATTGGATGACGCTCTGCCAAGGCTCTTATTGCCGTTGGGATACGGTTATCGGGCTTTTGGGGTTTTTCATCTTGTGGGGGTGGACCGTCGGGCCGCTGTGGATTAGGGATTGGGAGTGGATTCCTTTGCGGCAGGCGAACCTTGGGTAAGCGAAAGTCTTTACCGCTCATTAATACAGAAGTAATGACAAGCACAGCAATAACAACCACGACAATGATAAGAATGGGGACAATAGGGATGAACAACAAAGGAGGCGGAGGTATCACGACAGCCTGCGCCTGGGTCTCCTGTGTAAAAGGATCGTTCCTTGTGCCTCCTCTATTTGTGGTGGTAGTCTCCCAGCCGCTCGTATTGCCATTTACTCCGCCGCCAAAAGTGGGGGATGTAGAGTCTGTCTGGGCGCCGGAAGCGGGCTGGACTCCCTGCACGGGGGGTGCAGATGTCGTCTGCGGAGGCGTGAACGGCGGGATGTTTTGAAAGGAGCTGAAGAAGTCCACGGTCACGAGTGCGGTCTTCC
>CAZJYB010000076.1:0-18503 GCA_964549865.1 uncultured Anaerolineaceae bacterium | reverse complement strand
TCTGTGCCAGTTCATCTATCGCAATATCGGCAGGATCACGCATATCTCCGCCACAATGGATACGCATCTCGCCCAGCAGATTTTCCACCCGATATTCTTTATCGATAAAGATGGAAAACATCCCGCGCCCTACACGGATATCTCCGCACAGGAAATACGCGACGGCAAATGGACGTTCAATTTTGCGCTCGCGCCGAATTATGGCACCGCACCTGAATATGGTCAGCAGATGATGATCCATTACGCCGAGGCATTGGAGCAACGTGGCAAGTATGCACTCACCATCTGGCCATATCATGCCATGCTCGGCGGGATCGGTCACGCCCTGGTATCTGCTGTAGAAGAGGCGATCTTCTTTCATTCCATGGCGCGCCTGACGCAACCCACCTTTGAAGTAAAAGGGGACAAGCCCTTTACAGAACATTACTCCGTGATCGGCCCGGAAGTGTTGAACGGCCCGATGGGCGAAACGCTTGGCGAGCGCAACAATAAATTCATTCTCGAGTTGGAACGTGTGGACAAGCTGATCATCGCCGGGCAGGCCAAGAGTCATTGTGTGGCCTGGACGATCTCGGACCTGCTCGAAGACATCAAAGCCACAGATCCCGAACTTGCAAAGAAAATTTATCTACTTGAAGACTGTTCCTCCCCCGTGGTTGTGCCCGGAGTGGTAGATCATACCGACGCGGCCGATGAAGCCTTTGCGCGGTTCGCCGACTCTGGCATGCAGATCGTGAAATCCACAGACGATTTTATTTAAGAGACACCATGAGCATCTTCGATCATAAACGCCTTACGAACGAAACCTTCAAACTCGATGTCGACCGCATGCGCCGCGGCTGGTACTCGGACAAGTACTTCGAGAACATCAACCGCATGTTAAGCACCCTCTCAAAAGAAGGTTACAAATATTCGGGCCAATTCCACAACTTGCCGCCCGGCATCGCGGCCGAGGATATTGCCGTAGGCGACATTGAAGTGGAGATGCAATGGTTCACGCGGCGGATGGGCACGACCGTCATCGTGGGTGTGGATAAATCACTGGAGATGCTCAAGTATTGCAGCGGTTACTTCGAAGGTGACAGATACATCGATACATCAGACAAGCTTGAGGTGTGGGCCGTGCAGGATGGGACAACCGTCCATTACGATGGAGACCCGGCGGATATTCAACCTGTACTGAAGGTGCGCGGACGTTATCGCGATTTTGCGCTGCTCGAAACCCCCTCCCTGGGCATTCTCACACGTTCGAGCCGCGTGGCAACGAACGTCTACGAAACATTCGTTGCAGCCCGGGGTAAACCTGTATTGTTCTTCCCCGCACGCTTTGACTTGCATGAAGTGCAAGCCGCAGATGGTTATGCTTACAACATCGCCATACAAAGATTCAACCTCGACCATGAGCAGGAGTTGGGGCCATTCGTCTCCACGGATGCACAGGGCGACTGGTGGGGCGGCGCTGGTGGAGGCACGCTGGCACACGCGGCGATCGCATCCTTCCTGGGCGACACGGCTGAGGCCATGATGGAGTTCGCGCGTATTTTGCCCGTGCGCGTCCCGCGTATTGCGCTGGTCGATTTTAATAATGACTCCTTGCGCGACACGATACGCGTGATAGATTCGCTATTCGTGAAATATCGCGAATTGTTGGACGCCGGGAAAACAGAGGAAGCCGAAAAATATAAACTGTATGGTGTACGCCTCGACACCAGCGGAAGCCTGCGAGATGTCTCTGTGCAGCCGCTGGGTGACCCGGCGCTGGACCTGGGAGTGACGCCTCGGCTGGTCTTCAACGTACGTCAGGCATTGGATTCTGCATCGAAAGACTGGCACCTGCCCGAAGCCTGGCATGAACGCGCACAAGAGTTTTGCAAAAATGTGAAGATCATTGTCTCTGGCGGTTTCAACCCGGAAAAGATCCGCAAGTTCGAGAAACTCGGAGTTCCGGTGGATATTTATGCAGTGGGGTCCTACCTGTTCAATAATAACGGTACCACGGTGACAGACTTCACATCCGATGTGGTACGCGTCAAAGCTCATGGGCAATGGATCGATATGGCAAAAGTGGGACGCAAGGTTGGAGACAATAAAAATCTCGAACGGGTGTGGTGAAGTCCCCGTTTCGGGTAAACAAAAAGACTGTCGAGTTCGACAGTCTTTTTGTTTACCCGAAACGTCCCATGATGTAATCTTCCGTTTTCTTTTGTTTCGGCGAAGTGAACATCTTCTTACCATCGTCGTATTCGATGAGCTCCCCCTGCAAAAAGAAGGCTGCATGATCCGCCGTGCGCGCAGCTTGTTGCACGGAATGCGGCACAAGGATGACTGTATATTCCTTTTTCAGCTCCTGCAGCGCGGCCTCCACTTTACCGGTCGAGATGGGGTCAAGGCCCGAGGTGGGTTCGTCCAGTAAGACAATATCGGGTTGAAGAGCAAGCACCCTCGCCAGGCACACACGTTGTTGCTGCCCGCCGGATAAGGCGATGGCCGGGTCATTGAGCCTGTCCTTCACTTCCTCCCAGATCGCGGCAAGTTTCAGGCTTCTCTCCACGGCTTCATCCAATTTCGACCTGCGCTTCTCACCGGCCAACTCAAGACCATAAATAATATTCTCGCGGATACTGATTGGCAGCACGACCGGGCGTGCAAAGACCATTCCCACCTTGCGACGCAGCGCGATCACGTCGATTTTGGGATCCAGTATATTTTCACCGTCGATCAGGATCCTGCCAGAACTCGCTTTTACTTCGGCCAGGTCGTTGAGTCGATTCAGACAGCGCAGCAAGGTGGACTTTCCACCACCTGCCGGGCCAAACATTACAGTAACGGCGTTCTCGCGGATCCCCATGCTCACGCCGCGCAATGACTCGGTACCGTCCGAATATTGCAAAGACAAATTCTCGATTATTATTTTATCCATGATTTTCACAAGAAGACAATCGACCGTTGACAATAAACGATGAAAATCGCCTAAATTAGTTCATCCTCCAGGTATATTTGAGCTTCCTCACGAATCCTACTTTGCGGGTTTGAAAGAGATTTTCGAAAGGCTTGTAATTTTCTGGCCAGCAACTGCGAATCTTCATACGTTTTATTCAGAAGAGCTTCATCCTGGACATAGCCCCTTTGTCGAATAATGTGCTGGCACGCAACTGTTTCAATCAGGGAACGAATGGCCATTCCTAAAAACCTTGCCTGTTCTGGATCGGATTGCCCGGTTGACCCTTCAGCAATATTAAGGGAAATGGAAGTTGCCGCGCGAATGATTTGAGATTTCAAATTGTATTCTTCGCTTTTTGGCAGGCTCTCGGTGAGCACATAAATCGCGCTCAGATATTCCATTGACATCTTCCAAACGTCTAATTGTTCAAACTTATAAGCCATTTCCTGCTCCTGCCATGGTTGGTCGTCCATCGTCGATGGTCCGCCTCACCATTGCCGCTTCGCTCTCGCACGTGAACGGATGACTGTCGCAATTAAATTCATGGTCAATACAAAAACCAGCAGGACCAATGCGGTTCCATATTGGATTTGGATTGGCATTTCCGGAACCTGTGTGGAGATAACAAAAAGGTGATACGGCAATGCCATGGTTGCATCGAATGGGGAACCCGGCAAACGCGGCAGGAAGAACGCCGCGCCTGTGAACAGGATGGGCGCAGTCTCGCCGGCGGCACGCTCGAGCCCAAGAATGACCCCGGTAAGGATGCCCGGCAGGGCTTCCTTCAACACGATACGCCAGATGGTCTGCCAGCGCGTCCCGCCCAGGGAAATGCTCACCGTGCGAAAGGCCTGCGGCACGGCACGTAGCGCCTCTTCAGAGGTACTGATAATGACCGGCAGCGTCATGATCGAAAGCGTGAGCGATGCGGCAAGAATGGATGTGCCAAATTGCAAAAATAAAACGAACAATCCCAGCCCGAATAATCCATACACCACCGATGGGATGCCCGCCAGGTTAATGATCGCAAGGCGAATCAGCCGCGTTATTTGGTTGTCTTTTGCATATTCAGCCAGGTACACCGCGGCGGCAATCCCAAGCGGGACAGAAAAGATGGCGGTACCGATCGTGAGATAAAGCGTACCGATGATGGCGGGCAGGATCCCACCTGCGCGCATTCCATCGTGCGGAAAGCCTGAAATGAATTCCCATGAGATGGCCGGGCCGCCCTTAATGAGAATAAAGATGATCGTGCCCACGATTGGAAGCACAGTGGTCACCGCGATCAAGGTGATCAAGGTAAACCCAACGCGTTGGACAGAATGACGGTTTTGAGCAAAGAATCGTTTCATGTCAGGACAGAATTCTCTCCGCTCTCTTCTTGGCAGAGAAAACCACAGACGAGGCAACAATATTGACCGCCAGAGAGATCAGGAACAAGACCATGCCAATGAAAAACAAAACGTGATAATGTGTACTTCCATTTGCAACCTCACCCATCTCTGCCGCAATGGTCGCGGTCATTGTGCGGACCGGTGAGAAAAGACTGCCAAGTTTTATGGCTAGCACGGGCGCGTTGCCAGTCACCATCATGACTGTCATGGTCTCGCCAATGGCGCGGCCAATGCCCAGCATGATCGCGGTCAATACACCGGAGCGCGCCGCGGGCAAAGTGACACGCCAGATGGTCTGCCAGCGCGTCGCACCCAACGCCCACGCACCCTCACGATACGCGCGTGGGACGGAGTCAAGTGCATCTTCCGCAACAGAGACCACTGTGGGCACCGCGATCGCACCCAAAAGCAGGGATCCTGTAAAGGCGGTCAGACCAGTTGGCAGGTCCAGCAAGACGCGTAGATAAGGAGAGACGATCAGAATCCCAAGGAATCCCAGCACAACGGACGGAAGTCCTCCGAGTAATTCCACAAGCGGCTTGAGGATCTCTCTCATCCAACGCGGTGCGATCTCGGAGATATAAACAGCCGTGCCGATCCCCAATGGAACGGCGATCAAGGCGGCGCCCAGGGTAATGATCAGCGAACCGGTAATGAGGGGCAGGATACCGAAATATTCCTCGATGGGATACCAGCGAATATTCAGCAGGGAATTTGCTTCCACCTCTCCAAGCGCGGGCAGGCCTTCGCGCAGCAGGAAGAAAAAGATAAGCAAGACAAAAATAACGGCGGAGTACCCCGAGGCCTGGATCAGCCGGGTGATGATGAACTCATACCATGTTAAAGATTTTTCCATGCAACCTCATTTAGCGGGTACGAAGCCCAGGTCCGCAACGATCTGTTGCGCTTCATCCGAAAGGATCCAGTCCAGATATTCCCGTATCACACCTATGGGTTCCCCGTCGGTATACATGTACAGGTCACGCGCAATGGCATAGGTCTTGTCGTTCACGCTTTCGATCGAAGGCAAAACGTATGCACCACCATACTCTTTTGCAATGGCAATCGTTTTCAGGTCATTTGGCACATATCCAAGACCGTCGTAACCCACTGCGTTCGGGTTCTGGCGCACCTCGGCAATAATGCCTTCCGATGAAGGAAGCAACAACGTGTCCATTGAAAAAAGTGTTTTATCTTCACTATTCCCGAGACGCAAAACGGTTTCTAAAAAATACACATGTGTGCCCGAATTGGTTTCACGCGATAACTTGACGATCGGACGGTCTTCGCCGCCCACCTCGGTCCAGTTCGTGATCTTCCCACTGTAAATATCCGAGATCTGCTGAAGCGTTAACTCATTCACAGGGTTTTCAGGGTTCACGATCACCGCGATCGCGTCGCGCGCAATGATATGCTCGAGCGGCTCAATGCCATTGGATTGTGCATCTGCGATCTCCTCCTCCTTGATCCTGCGTGAGGCGTTGGCGATATCCACGGTGCCGTTGATCAGCGCGGCAATGCCGGTCCCTGAGCCTCCCCCTGTCACCGATATGCGCACGTTGGGGTGTTCCTCCTGATACCTTTCCGCCCAAGCCAGGGCGAGATTTACAATCGTATCTGAACCCTTGTTCTCGATGTAGCGGGCCGAAGAATCAGACGCGGCCTCCGCCGAATCAGCAGGGCCGCAGGAGATGGTGATCACAGAAAAAATAAAAAAGAGGGCAATGACGCGCTTCATCGATGCAGATTATAGTCGAAAAGAAAGCAGCCGACTCCCGTCTTCTTTGATAAAATCATCCCATGAAAACCGAACAGCCCGCCTTCTCTGTCCGCGACCTAGACTTTTATTATGGGGTTTCGCGGGCGCTGACACAAGTCAATCTTGAGATCCAAACGCAAAAGGTAACCGCACTGATCGGCCCTTCGGGATGCGGCAAATCGACATTCTTGCGCTGTCTGAACCGTATGAACGATACCATCGCGGGAACGCGCGTGGATGGGAAGATCCTGCTCAACGGCGAGGATATTTACGCCCCAGCCATGGATGTAGTCAATTTACGCCAGCGTGTGGGAATGGTATTCCAAAAGCCGAATCCCTTCCCTCAATCCATTTACGATAATGTGGCCTTCGGACCGCGCGTCATGGGCATGGATGTGAACATGAATGAGCTGGTGGAGAAAAGTTTACGCGCTGCAGCCCTGTGGGACGAAGTAAAGGACGATCTCAAAGATGATGCGCTCAGCCTGTCACTGGGCCAGCAGCAAAGGCTGTGCATCGCGCGCGTGGTGGCTGTGCAACCGGAAGTGATCCTGATGGATGAGTCCACCTCGGCCCTCGACCCCATCGCAACACTACGCGTGGAGGAATTGATCGCAGATCTGAAAAAGCAATATACGATCGTGATCGTGACCCATAACATGCAACAGGCTGCGCGCGTATCAGACTATACAGGTCTTTTCTGGCTGGGCGAACTGGTGGAGTTCGCTCCTACAAAAGATATGTTCACAAGGCCAAAAGAGGAACTCACCGAGGCCTATATTACAGGCAGGATGGGATGATCAGAAATAAAAAAGCGACCGTTTCACGGTCGCTTTTTTATCAGTTATTCTGACCTTTCCAGAATTCATCGTCGCTGTTCTTGATCTCGTTCATTTCGCCCGTTACGATAAACACAGTTCGCTCGCAGATATTCGTCACGCGGTCTGCAACACGCTCGAGATTATGTCCCACCCACAGCAGCCAGTTAGCACGCTCGATCGACTTGGGATCCTGAATGATGAACATCATCAACTCGCGATAGATTTGATTGTACAGTGCATCCACCTCGTCATCTTCAATAGGGATGGCCTTGGCAGCCTCAACATCTTCGGTAACAAAGGCGGTCAACGCGCGATGGAGCATATCCACACCCTTTTGTGCCATGCGCGGGATGTCGATCAGCGGCTTAAGCAAGGGCTGCTCTCCCATGCGCAGGTTGATGTTGGCGATCCCTTTTGCGTAATCGCCCATGCGTTCCAACTCCGAAATAATTTCCATGGTGGAAGCGAGCAGACGCAGGTCATGTGCCATTGGCTGCTGGGTGGCGATCAGGATCATCAGCTGATTCTCAATGGCGAAGCGTTTTTTGTTGACCTCTTTATCTTCGCTGATGATCTTCTCTGAGGCCTTGAGATCGCGTTTCTTCAACGCATCCACCGAACCAATGATGGCATGTTCCACCATACTTCCGAGCAGAAGTACCTCGTCTTTTACCTGTTGGATCTCGTTCTCAAACGTTTTTCTTATCATAAATACCTCAAATAATTGTTCATTGTATTTTACTACCTTCAACTATTTCTGACGATACTCATTCGCAGCAACACCCCGCTCCGTCAGCCAAAGACGAAGGCGCTCTTCAATTTGATCGCGCACGCCTCGGGTACGCGAGAGGCGGTCCCCTTCGTCGAATTTTGCCGGGTCGTCAAAAGGCCAGTGGTCGTGTGTTCCCATGTTGAGAAAAACAACGGGACAATTTTCCTCGGCATCTGCACACACCGTGATGACATGAGCAAAGTTGACCTTGCCCATGTATTCCATTACAGATTTCGACCAATGACCAGAAAGGTCGATGCCGACTTCATGCATCACTTCCTGGACCTCGGGGAGGATGCGGCCTTTTGGCTCGGTGCCTGCGCTGAAAACTTCGTAATGCTCCCCAGCCAATGCGCGCAATAGTCCCTCCGTCATATGGCTGCGGGCTGAGTTGCCTGTGCAAATAAAGATCACTTTTGGTTTGGACATGATGTTCTCCTTATGGAGTCCGACAGCTAGGTGCCACGAAGTGGTATGCTATCGAAAATCCCAGAAGCCGCCCTTTAGGGCACACGAGCTTCTGGACTCCAAAATTACCCAAATCTTCCGGTCACATAATCTTCAGTACGCTTATCCGAGGGATTGGTAAAGATTCGTTTTGTCTCTAAAAATTCAATGACCGTACCCGCACGTGAACCCTCTTTCTCCAGCATCATCATGGCTGTGAAATCGGAAACGCGCGCAGCCTGCTGCATATTGTGAGTGACGATGATAATCGTGTAATTCTTCTTCAACTCCTGCATGAGTTCTTCAATGCGAAGTGTGGAGATCGGGTCGAGCGCGGAGGCGGGTTCGTCCATCAAAATAATCTCGGGCTGAATGGCGATCGTACGGGCAATACACAGGCGCTGCTGCTGCCCGCCTGAAAGTTCATACGCACTTTGTTGAAGTTTATCTTTTACTTCACCCCAAAGTGCCGCGCTGTGCAGGGATTGTTCCACAAGTTCATCCATGTTTCCCTTGAAGCCATTGATGCGCGCACCCCAGGCGATGTTCTCGTAAATGGATTTGGGAAATGGATTCGGCTTTTGAAATACCATGCCGATCTTGCGGCGCACTTCCACCGGATCGATATCCGCGCCATAGAGGTTTTGCCCCTGCAAAAGGACCTGGCCCTTAACATGACTGCTGGGCACAAAATCGTTCATGCGATTGAAAGCGCGCAGGAGCGTCGACTTGCCGCATCCAGAAGGCCCAATGATGGCTGTGATCTTTTGTTTTTCGATCTGTATGTTCACAGCGCTGACAGCCATAAAACTGCCATAAAAGATGGACAAGTCCTTTGTTTCGATCGCATATTCTGGCGTCTGGGTATTTTCCATATTAATACTTCCTCTGAAAACGATTGCGAAGAAAAATGGCCGTTGCGTTCAATGCAAGCAGCAAAACCAACAGGACGATGATCGCGCCTGCAGCAATCGCATGGAATTCAGATTGGGCGCGCGTCGTCCAATTGTAAATTTGAATGGGCAAAACTGTGAACTTGGAGAACGGCCCTTCAGGGTCAATAGTGATGAATGTGGAAGCACCCACCACGATCAAGGGTGCGGTTTCGCCCAATGCCCGTGAAAGCGCCAGGATGCTGCCGGTAAGGATACCGGGTATTGAATTTGGCAAAACATGGTGCCACACGGTTTGCCATTTGGTTGCACCAATGCCATAAGCAGCCTGGCGCAACGAATCAGGAACCGCCTTGATGGCCTCCTGCGCGTTGATGATGATCAAGGGCAGGACGAGCACGCCCATCGTTAACCCTGCGGATAGGATGGTACGTCCGTTCGTATCTGTGATCCCGAACATGCTTCCGCTTGTAAATGGCTCGAACGTCCGCACAAAAATAGCCAGGCCAAGCATGCCATATACGATACTGGGTACACCGGCAAGGTTATTGATGTTGGTTTGAATGACACGGTTGATGAAATTCTTATCGGCATATTCCTGAAGATAGATCGCAGCGCCAATACCAATGGGCAGGGCAAACAGAAGGGCGATTCCCACCATCCACAGCGAGCCAAGGATGGCAGTACGCACACCCGCGAACTCCGCTTTGGAAGACATCGGCGTGACGAGAAACTGCGGCGTCAGCCATGAGCGAAATTCCAATTTTGCATCAGGATATTTCTCGCTGACTTCGGATTTGATACTGCTGGCTTGCAAAATCGATTCAGTCATGGACCAGGTCTGTTTGGTGTCGATTTGAACAATACGCTCGAGAAAAAGCGTGTACAGATCGGCTCGAGATCGTGTCTCCATGGCTTGTTCGTTATTTAGTTTATTGTATGCACCGGAAGAAAGATGCTCTTTGAGAATAACAAGCAACCCCTGTTTGGTCAGGTCATCCAATGGTTTTGAAGTGAACTGTGCAGGGTCCTTTTTATATTCAAAGGCAACGTAGCCGAACGCGCCATCTATTACGTTGTAAAGCAAGGCAGAGAGGCTTAAGACGGCGATCACCAGGGCAGAGAAGAATATGATCTGCCAGATCGACGCGTTGCGATAACGCGTACTGAGAGAACGACGAAAGGTTTCGCCCTCGGGGAAACGATCGTGGTTTGGATTCATTCATACCTCTGGCGAAATCTATTAATAATCATCTGGCTTATAAGGTTCAGTACCAAGGTGACAAGGAATAACATCAAGGCAATGGCAAATAAACTTGTGTAATCAATGGTGTTGTAGCTCAAATCGCCGCCGCTGATACGGGCAATATGGCCTGTCATTGTCTCTGCAGCCTGCAAGGGATTGAAGGTAAAGTTCGGGCCTGCACCTGCCGCGATCGCGACGATCATCGTCTCACCCACGGCGCGTGAGATGCCGATCATTAGTGCGGCACCAACACCCGATAAGGCTGCGGGTAGAACCACCTGCAGGCTGGTTTCAACTTTCGTTGCGCCCATGGCATATGCAGCTTCACGCAGGGAACGTGGCACGGCGCTCAATGCGTCTTCGCTCATGGATGAGATCAGGGGCAGGATCATGATGCCCATCACGATGCCGGCGGAAGCCATGTTATAGACTTGCACACCCTCACCGAAAATCCTTTGCAAAATCGGTGTAACAAAAAGCAGGGCAAAATAGCCAAACACAACCGTTGGAATGCCTGCAAGGATCTCCAGGATCGGCTTCAGGACAGATCGTGCCCGCAAGGAGGCATATTCGCTTAAGTACAAGGCAGCTGCAAGCCCGAGAGGAAGCGAAATTAGCATCGCAATGAAACTGGTGATCAGGGTTGCATTTACCAAAGACCAGATCCCGAATTCTCCGATCCCAGGTTGCCAGCGCGTTGTCCCGAAAAATTTTGCGAATGTCACATCGGGATTGCCAAAGAACAGCCATGCTTCCCTGCCTAATACGTACACAATGGCAATCGTGACAAAGATGGACAAGATCCCCGCCAAAAAGAGCAGACCTTGAATAGTGTTTTCACCAAGACGCGCTTTCTTCTTGAGATCGAGCGGGCGAAAGGAATGTGTTTCGATAACTGTGGTTTCTTGTTTCATTTTTTCTCTACATTATACTTTCACCGGGCAGGGATTGGAAAAAAATTTCTTGAGAGCAGAATGGTTCATATTAGGCTGTTTTACAAGTAATCTTTCCGATTTGCCAAAAAAGGCAGCTGATCATGGATTTGTTCATACAGCACGAATGGGCTGGCCTCACGTTCAGAGACCAGCCCAACGATGCTTAACCTATTGCGCTAGTTACCTATGCCCGAGTTCCAGTTATCCATCGCGGTTTGAAGATCCACATCTGGAGCGGGGAAGTAACCAATATCAATAATATTGTCTGCGAGATTGGTCAGGTAGAAGTAGATGAACGCGGCGACCTGGGGCTTGTCTTGCATGATCTCGGCTGTTGAGTAGATAAAGAGTGGGCGAGCAAGAGGGTAAGTACCATCGTTCACGGTTGCTTCACCTGGCTCAACGCCTTCAACTGCCAAAGCCTTCAAAGCACCGGAGTTCTCGGTGTAGTATGCATAACCAAAGTAACCAATAGCATACTTGTCGCCTTCAACACCTTGCACGAGCACGTTGTCATCTTCAGAGTACTGAGCACCATCTACGGCGAGAAGTGCCTCTTCGCCAGCGACGAGATCAGCCTTGCCATCTGCATCGGGGAAGTGCGGGGCCATTACAGCTTCTACGAAGTAATCGAAGGTGCCGCTATCAGCGCCGGGGCTGTAAACATTGATTTCCTCAGCAGGATAGGAAGAATCAACCTGGTCCCAAGTGGTGAACTCACCCGCGAAAATCTGGGCGATCTGTTCTTTGCTGAGACCGGTAAGGAAGTCATTATCTGCACTCACGACAACGGCCAATCCATCGGTGGCTACACGGAATTCCAATGGCTCGCGGCCGATGGCCTGGCATTGCTCCACTTCGCTATCCTTGATAGCACGGGAGGCATTGGAGATATCGGTTTCGCCAGCAACACAGAAGCGTTCAAAACCAGCACCAGTGCCGATGCTATCCACGGTGATGTTGCCGGTGTAGCCTTCCTGTTGGAAGAGCTCGGCCATGCGCTCAGTAACAGGGAAGACGGTGGACGAACCAGCAGTGATGACGTCACCTTCAACAGCATCCGGCGCATATGCAGCCATCAGGTCTTCGACGGGAGCAGCAGTGGGTTCTGTGGCCTCGGTGAGGGCCGGGGCGTCGGTTGGAGCTGCCGTGGCAGGCGTGCCACAAGCGGCAAGCACAAAGCTCAAAGCCACTAAAACAAACATAAATGAACGAGCAAATTTGGACATTTCTATTCTCCTTGTGATTTATCTATCGAGCAAATGATAACAATCGGCCTTTAAGGTCAATGGAAGGATGGGTTAACGTTTTGTTAAATTTTCAGCTGGTTCAGTCGTTTAAGTAAAAAATCCACCATTTCCGGTGGATCGACAGGAAAACGAGCAGTATTCCTATTATTTATCTATCTGATGCTGCGATGGATATTTTCGATAACGGGGCCTCGGAAATAATTTGTTCGCGCCAATCCCAGGTGTTGATATCGCACAAAGCACGATAAGCTGTGAGGTCCAATTGTAGAGGCGTGACAGAGACATATCCCTCAGACAGCGCGCCGACATCCGTCCCCAATTCCGGAACTCCCGTGGGTGCATCGCCACCGATCCAATAATATGGGCGGCCACGCGGGTCGATGCGTTCATCCAGGCGGCTGTGATAAACGCGCAGTCCCTGCCGTGTCACGCGGAAACCGCGAAGTTCCTCCTGTTTCAGGAAAGGCACATTTACGTTCAATAGTGTTTCGGCAGGCAATCCATTCCACAACACGTTGCGCACCGCGATTCCGGCCGCGTAGGCCGCGGGTCGAAAATCCACTGCTCCCACATGACCCTCCGGCACTTCCAGTGAAACCGCAACGCCGGGCAGCCCGGCGATGACAGCTTCCATGGCAGCGGTCACGGTCCCGGAGTAAGTGACATCGTGGCCCAGGTTTGCGCCCACATTGATGCCTGAAATGACCAAGTCGATCGGTTCCTTGATGTATCCAAGCGTTGCCAGTGCAACACAATCTGACGGCGCACCATCGCCTCCAAAGGCTTGCGTGCCGTCTTCGAGATGAAATTCCCGCACTCGCAGGGCGCGGTCCAGCGTTTTTACGTGCCCTCCACCAGACCAGTTGCGGTCCGGCGCCAAAATGGTCACATTGCCAAGCTTGCGCATTTCCTGCGCCAGGGCGAACAAACCAGGCGCAAGTACGCCATCATCGTTAGTCACTAAAATATGTTTTGTCATTGTTTTCCTTTTTCTTTCCCATTCGTTGTAGGGCGGGTTTGTAACCCGCCGATTTATGTTTTTTACAACCGTCAGGCTAAAAGCCTGACCTACAGCTTTACGCCCAGGCGGTGCCTCCAAGCCGTGCAAAGGCACTCCCCACATAGCACATTCCCCAACTACTCAGGACCTTGAAGGCGCTCCATTCGTTCTGCTTGCGGACTTTCGTCGTGCGGTTTCTCAAGACAGCCAGCAGGTCTTGCGCGCCGCTGCCTTCGAACTCTGTTGCGCCGAAACCGATCGTATCCAGGATGTGTGCGTCGCTGCTTCCCGTCTGGGCAATGTCCAGCCCGTTTGCAAGGATGCGTGCATAATGATTGCTCATGCGATCGAGCGAAGTGCCGTTATGGGTTTCAATACCGATCAACGTTTCGGCAACTTCCTCATTGCGCAATGCCTTCAAGATCGTGCGAGCTTTTAAACTCTTCATGCCCATTCCACCGGCCATTGGGTGCGGTGCGATGCAAATTCCGCCAAGTTCGCGCACTTTCAAAACCGTGTCAACCAAAGACAGCCCGGCTTGTATTTTCTCCGTTACGAACAGAGCCAGTAAATCTCCTTCGGCCGTCGTGATCTCAATACCCGGAATAACTTCCACACCATAATGCGGAGCGATCTCCAAAGCCTTTAATGAACCCGCGATCTCGTCGTGATCGGTAATCGCGATCACATCGAGTCCAATTTCATGAGCGCGCCTCAACACAGCAGAGACAGTCGCCGTCCCGTCGTAGCTGTAAATTGTGTGCATATGTAAATCAGCAAGTCCCATTTTTCTCCTTTTCCTGGCTATTTCGACCGATCATCCACGAAAAAGTTTCAAACTGTGGATGTTAATTTTCCTTTCCCAGTGTAATCAACGGTAGTTAAGGGCACATAAACAAATTGTGACGATCTTGTTAAGAAATCCACCCGCCTGTTCTGGCGGGTGGAAGGTGAAAGGAGGGAAGAATGAATGAGGCCTTATTTTCGTTTTCGCAAAAATTCCCGGCGTTTGCGTGACACTTGCGCCGCACTGCGTTTGTTGCAGTGCAGGTGAGCGTCCACACCAAGCACGGTCAGGAAGGAAAGGACAAGAATTGAAGTGATTATTTCCATGGCTTCTCCTTTTGCATATCCCCATCATACAGCAAAGTGCTTATCCCGCACTTAAGAACCAGTTAACATCTGGTGAACAAAATTGTTAGGCGCGCGGGATCTCAAAATAGAAGGTGCTGCCGCGTCCTTCCTCACTCTCGGCCCAGATCCTGCCGCCATGCGCCTCCACGATATGTTTCGAGATGGACAGCCCAAGCCCGGTACCGGAACCTGTGCGGGACCTGTCCACCCGGTAGAATCTCTCAAAAATACGGGACAAACTCTCCGAGGGAATCCCCACTCCCGAATCCCGCACAGCGAATCGGGCCCCGCCCTCACCTGCCTCAGCGACAAGGGTTACCTCGCCCCCCGCGTGAGTGAACTTCACCGCATTATGGATCATATTCACAAGTACCTGCTCCAGGCGGGATTTATCGGCGCGCACATTTGCAAGGCCATCTTCACACACAACGGATAATTTCAGCCCGGCGCGTTCGGCCTGCAGTTTCATCCGATCCGCCGCAGAGTTAAGTAATTCCCTCGGCGAAAGCGGAGCCAGGATAAGTTCCACCTGTCCCGATTCGATACGCGAGAGATCGAGCAGTTCCTGCGCCATTTG
Organism: uncultured Anaerolineaceae bacterium; assembly: GCA_964549865.1. Classification (GTDB taxonomy): domain Bacteria; phylum Chloroflexota; class Anaerolineae; order Anaerolineales; family Villigracilaceae; genus Villigracilis. The sequence continues at coordinate 3,334 of CAZJYB010000076.1, read as the reverse complement.
CGCGAGCGCGTCTACTTCGGTGACGATGCGGCCCAGGAAACGCGGACCAGCTTCCGGGTCCGCGAGAGCGCCGCCCTGCAGGGTTTCAGTCAGGGCCTTAAGGGACGCAAGTGGAGTGCGCAGTTCATGCGAAACATTGGAGATGAAATCGCGTCTCACCGTTTCAAGCCTGCGGACGCGCGTCAGATCCTGCACCACCAAAAGGCTGCCACCCTCGTGTGTATCGGGGATCACGACCAGCTGCAAAAATTGTTTTCGGGCCGGCAATTCAACGGATTCAGTCTGCGTCTCGCGCGTCCCCTGGCAGCGCCTCCACGCCTCGATCAATTGATGATTACGAACGACCTCTGCAACGCTGCGCCCAATGGGCTGATTTGTGTCGAAAAGTTTTTGCGCGGCGGGGTTGGCGAACTGCACCTGTCCATTTGAATCTGCGATCAAGACACCGTCGGTCAATTGTTCAAGCACCGTGGCGAGACGTGCATTCTGTGAGTCCAGGGTGGAAAGTTGAGCTGAAAAATTCGCATTGAGAAGTACAACTGCGCTCGACAAACTTTCAAGGCCTTTGATGTCTACGGGGAAATTTTCAGAACGATTGCGAAGCACCTCTGCATAATTATTGAGGCGCCGTTTTAAACTGAAATATCGCCATGCAAACCACATGGCGATCAATAAAAGGACAAAAAATGCAGCGATAAAAATGGAGTTCATGCGGACTTCGATCTTTTACCCCTCGAACCTGTATCCCCCGCCTCTCACCGTCACGATACGGATGGGGTTGCCGGGATCCTTCTCTATCTTCTGGCGAAGCCAGCGAACATGCACATCCACGGTGCGGCTATCGCCGATGAAATCCCATCCCCAAACACGTTCGAGCACGAATTCGCGTGAGAGCATCTGGCTTTTATGCTCGGCAAGGAAAAGGAGCAATTCGTATTCCTTTGGCTTGAGCGGGATGGGCGCATCGTCCAAGGTCACTTCACGGCGCGTCAGGTTGATCACCAGGTTATCGAATTTCAAGGTCTCATGTTTTGGGACAAAATCTCCCTGCTTGCCCATCTCTTCGCGCAACAAACGTGCCCGTCTTAATTGGGCCTTCACGCGCGCCAGCAATTCACGCATCGAAAAGGGCTTGGTCAGGTAATCATCCGCACCCACCTCCAGGCCCACCACCCGGTCGATCTCGTCGTCGCGTGCAGTCAGCATGAGGATCGCGGTGGTCATCTCCTTGCGCAGGATGCGCGCCACCTCGAAGCCATCCATTTCAGGAAGCATGATGTCCAGGACGATCAGGTCCGGCTTCATGCGCCGCGCGGATTCGAGGGCAGTACGCCCATCTCCCACTGATTCAACGGTATAACCTTCTTTCTTAAGGTTATACACGAGAGTCTCCTGCAAGGAAAGTTCATCTTCAACAACAAGAACCGATTCAGACATTTGTTAACAATATACCATAAAGGAGATTTACCTCTGTTAAGGGTGTGTTAAGATAAGGCGTCCCTCTCGCAACATTCTTCGTTACAGCATTGCAATCATATAATCATGAAACATGGGTAAAATTATGCGGTCCTTCGACATCCAAGGGTAATCATGTCACGCGAATATCACTATACATCCACCTACGACCTGCAGTCGAACCCCGAGGCTTTGTGGCCTTTCGTCTCTGATACGAACCGTTTCAATCGCGATACGGGCCTGCCTGCCATGCAATTGCTTGGCATTGAAAACAAGGTCAAGCGTGTGAAATTCAAAGTCCCGCTCATCAATGTGCAGTGGGACGAGGAACCCTTCGAATGGACCTATCCCTATCGATTTGGCATTCTGCGTCGCTACATCAATGGCCCGCTCATCGAGATGCGCGTGGATTGCCGCCTCGAACGTCTCACCCCTTCAGGGACGCGGCTCACCTACGACGTACACGCAGTCTCGCGCAATTTCCTTGGGGATATGATCATCCCGCCCGCCCTGGGGGTCGTCAGCCCAAAAAAGTTCGGGGAGATTTTCGGCCTTTACGACCGGGTTGCTTCGCAGGGCGGCTCCATATTAAACATCTCAAGAGACAGGAAACTGTCATCGGCGGGCCACACCAAGTTCAAGGTCCTGAGCGAACGTCTGAAAATCCAGGGCGTGAGTGAAAACATCCTCGAGCGGCTGTATGAATACATCCATCGCGCAGATGACCTCTCGATCCAAAGAATGAGGCCGTACGCACTGGCAGATACATGGAACCTGCCGCGCCGCAAAGTGCTGGAGGCATTCCTGAAGGCTACGCGGGTCGGCATGCTCGATATGTACTGGGATATCCTTTGCCCTGAATGCCGTGGCGTGACCGCAGACAACTCGCATTTAAGTGATCTGAGTTCAAAGGCTCATTGCAGCACCTGCCAGATCGATTTCAACGCAAACTTCGATCACAACGTTGAAGTGGTCTTTCGTACAAATGCATCCATACGCACGGTGAACACAACACTTGATTTCTGTGTGGGCAGCCCGCAGCGGCAGCCTCATATCGCGCTTTCACTGATCGTGCCCCCACGCGAGGAATTGCCCGTCGCTACCATGCTCGAAACCGGCAGATACACGATACGCGCAGCCGGCCTGCAGGGATCGCAAATCCTGCTTGCAACAAATGAAGGCGCATCTGAGCTGGATATACGCGCGCGCGCTGCAGGCTGGCCTTATGATGTGACCAAACTCAGCCTCACGCCCCGCCTCAACCTGATCAATGAAACCGATCAGGCTCAGACCTTTGAGCTGGTCCGTACGGCCTGGTCAGACCAGGCCGCGACCGCTTCGGATGTCACCACCCTGCAAACCTTCCGCGACCTGTTCTCCAGCGAGGTGCTCAGGCTCGGCGAGCAGATCTCGGTGAGCTCAGTGACGTTGATGTTCACCGACCTGCGCAACTCGACGAAGCTCTATCGCGACATTGGGGATGCGCCTGCGTTCGGTCGCGTGCGCGAGCATTTTGAAATATTACAAAAGGCAGTGGATAGCGCGGGCGGCTCGATCGTGAAGACCATGGGCGATGCGGTCATGGCCGCATTCCGTACACCCACCGCAGCATTGAAAGCCGTCTGGAATGTGCAACAGGAGCTGACCGCTCGAGGTGAACCTTTATTGTTGATCAAGGTCGGCATCCATCACGGGCCCTGCATCGTCGTGAACCTGAACGACCGGCTGGATTATTTCGGCTCCACGGTTAACATCGCCGCACGCCTGCCTAATTTCTCCATGGGCGGTGAAGTGATCATTTCCGAACCCATCCGCAACGACGCTGAGGTGGGCGAATTCCTCGAGATTGCCGTTTTCCAACTCCGCCAACGACTGCCGG
>CAZJYB010000075.1:0-18922 GCA_964549865.1 uncultured Anaerolineaceae bacterium | reverse complement strand
GCCCCGAATTCGTTTCGGGTGTCTCGCTCAAGTTCAACGCCACGGAAGATGAAGAAGGAAAGACAGAAGAGGCAGCCATCACCCTGTCCTTCGATATTCCCGAAGGCATGGAAGGCAAACTCTTCTCCATCCTGTTCTGGGATCCCGAAGCCAACGACGGGCAGGGCGACTGGGTGGAACTTCCGCTGGCCCGCTCCTTCGGCGCCTCCAAATTCCCCCTGCACCCGGAAGATCCGGACGATGAACGCACCATCATATCGGGCGTCCAGCAAATTGGTGATATCATGACAGTTACAGTCGACTTTCCCGGCGTTTTTGTTCTCGTGGCGAGATAAACATCTGATCCAAACAAAAAAATCCCCTGAAATTTCAGGGGATTTTTTATTACCTTAAGCTTTCGGCCAATCAAGTAATAAAACCTCGGCCAATAAGCGTGCGTTGACATTACGCTCCATCTTTTCGAGCGTGGACTCAAGGTCGTTCACCACGCGTCGCGCAGTGGACAAGTCCAATCGCCCTGCCAGGGATTCGATCTCCATATTTCGGTCGATATTCACAAGAGGCGTGCGCGCCTGCGCGGTGCGCAGCATCACGTCGCGCCAGTACGAGAGCCAGATCAGGATCGTCTGCCGCATCGAGTCCTTATCCTTTGAAAGCTTATCGGCATAGGAGAATTTTTCCACACGCGGAGCGGGCAGCAATGTTTGCAGGTCGTTGAGACGTTCTTCGCGTTCTTCAAGCAGGCCGGCATCGTCCACGAGCCTGCGCGCATAACCGGGACGCCCAGCGGAGATATGAGCAAGCAGGCGGGCGCGGTCTGCATCCACACCGCGCTGGATCAGGTCTGTTTCGATGACGGAGACAGGCAGCGGACGCAATCTTAATATCTCACAACGCGAAACAATGGTTGGCAGGAGCTGTTCCGGATTATCCGCAGTTAACAGCAACACTGCATAAGAGGGTGCTTCTTCAAGGGTTTTTAACAAGGCATTGGCCGCATTATCGTTGGCTTCCTGAAAGCGCAGGAACAAAGCCACACGATATTTTGATTGAAATGGTTTAAGCGACAGGGTACGCTGAACTTCGCGCACCTGGTCCACTTTAAGTGTCCCGCCTTCTGCTTCGGCCTGGATGACGTTCATGTCCGGATGCCGCATCGCTTCGATCTGTTTGCAGTTACGGCATTCGCGGCAGGGAATCCCTGCGCGGACCGGGGTTTCGCAGTTCAATGCCTGGGCGAGGCGCAGGGCCAAAGTCCGGCGGCCCAGGCCGGGAGGTCCGCAGAAAAGATACGCATGACGAGCTTGCCCACGCGCCACATGCTGATAAAGCATATCCATGGCCCATTCGTGCCCAAGCAGGTTCCAATTATCAGCCATGGGTGAAGTTTTACCACAAAGGCACTAAGTCTCAAAGACACCAAGTTTATCTTTGCGGCTTCGCGTCCTTGTGCCTTTGTGGTAAATAAATCATTCTTGGCCGGCGCGCAAACGCAGAAAGGACTCATATCGTTCGGGATGCACCGTGCCGGCCTTCAGCGCGGCCAACACTGCACAACCCGGCTCATGCACGTGCGAACAATCGCTGAACTGGCATTGTGGAACCAGATCACGCAGTTCGGGAAAATATGCGTCCATCTCTTCTGCTTCGGTGTCCCACAATGCGAGCGATTTCCAACCGGGCGTATCTGCCACATAGCCACCACCCTCCAGCGCGAACAGTTGACGCGTCACCGTTGTGTGTTTGCCCTTGTTCATGGCGGTGCTGATCTCATTGACTGCAAGCCCGAGGCCCGGTTGAATGGCATTCAACAAGCTGGACTTTCCCACACCGCTTGGCCCGGCCAGCGCACTCACTTTATTTTGCAATTGCGATCTGAATTCATCGAGACCTGCGCGCGTTTTTGTAGATGTGTAGATCACGCGGTATCCGATCGCTTCATACATATTGAAGAGTTCTTTTGCATTTTCGACAAGATCGATCTTGTTGGCAACGATCACCGCCGGGATGTTCTGCTTTTCAGTGATGACAAGGAAACGATCCAACATACGCAGTTTCGGGTTTGGATTCGCACAGGCGAACACGAACACAGCCTGATCGGCATTTGCCAGTAATACCTGCTGATACACTCCCTGCGGTCTCGGGTCCAGCCGCACGATGGCCCGCTTGCGCTCTTCGACATTTTCGATCACCCCGCTTCCATCCGGCAATACCGTGATGGTGACGCGATCGCCGATCGCGGCGATATCGCCTGTGGCCCTGCCCTGTTTTAATTTGCCGCGCAACTGGCAAATAACAGGGCCCGCACCGGTTTCAACAGTAAAGAAACCGGATTGGGCCTTGACGATCAATCCTTGCTGGGTTGTGTCTTTCACAATGGAGGGAAAATGCTAGGGAGTGGGGGTATACGGTGGGTCACCAATGTAAAAGTTTTCATAGTTCCATCTTTGCGGGCTTCCATAATAATACGTCTCCACCATGGCACGGAAAATGGGAACGGCATATTCAGAACCTTCGCCCACATTCTCAACGATCACCACAATGGCCACATCGGGCAGGTTGGTATTGGACTGATTTAATGTGTAACCCGCAAACCAGGCATGCGAATCTCCATTGCCGGATTCAGCGGTGCCGGTTTTCCCGGCCGTGGTGAACTGCAGGCCGCGGATATTGAAACGCGCGGTTCCCAGTGAGTTTTGTGTCACCATCAACATGGCCTCTTGCAAGGTTTTCAGGTTTTCATCCCGCAGGGGAAGTGTGCCGCGCGCTTCGGGCCGGAAGACGAGGATCGGATCACCTTCCACAGGTTGTATCTTCTCGACGATCTGCGGCCTGTAGAGAGTCCCGCCGTTTGCGATGGCAGCTACGAAGTTGACCACCTGCAAGGGCGTCACCTGCACATCGCCCTGACCAATGGCTTGATTTACGGCATCCAGCGCAGTGGTCGGGTCCAGGATCTGCCCGGAAGCTTCGGTGATCTGATCGATACCGGTGGGAGAACCAAGGCCAAAGCCGCGCGCCATCTTGGCAATATCGGAACCTCGTTGCCAATTCGAAAACAGGTCGTTGCCGATATGCCAGAAATACGGGTTGCACGACCGCATCAGGCCTTCCTGCAGGGTGACCTCACCGGAAGGTAATGTGGAAGGATCGTTACAAAATTCACCGGCCGCAAGTGCCTCCTGACAATGAGTGTACGTCCAGTCATCAAGCACGCGCCCATCTGGCAACTCAGTAAAATGATACTGGCAATCATACGGCGTATCTTTGAGATACAAACCGCTTTCCATACCTGCAGACATGGTGATGATCTTGAACACTGAACCAAGCGGATACTGTCCCTGCGCAGCGCGGTTTAGAAGCGCACCCTCTATCAGCAGGTTTGAGCCGCCAGCATTGGGATTGTTGGCTTCAAAATAGTTGGGATCAAAATCCGGGCCCGAAGCCATGGCCAGGATGCGACCGGTATCCACTTCCATGATAACGATCGCGCCACGGAAATATTCGATCGCCTGTTGGGCATAAAATTGCAAATTCTCATCGATCGTCAGATAGACCGAGGAGGCTGCTTCGGGACTGCTCTCTGCCAGCGTGGAAATGATCTGACCATCCGGGCCGACCACGCGCAGAATGCCTCCGTGATTGCCTGCCAGATAATCCTCGGCCCATTTTTCGATGCCGGCCATCCCGACCTTTTCGTCGCCTCGATACCCCAGACGGCGATAGGCATTAAGATCCTCCTGGGAAATAAGCTGGGTATATCCAACCGCTTGAGGTGCAAGCCCGGTTTTAAAATAATAACGCGAACTGTATTCTGAATAAACCAGGCCACCCGGGCTGATCGCGAGCAGTCGTTGTGCTTCGGCGCGTGTTGCTTCACACATGGGCAGGTAATGTCCCGGACCGGAAGCGTCTATTTGGTCCTGGATAAATTCAGGGTCGAACCCGCACAATTCACTAAGTTCCTTTTTAAGTGTGCCCGACAGTTCAAGATCGATCTGCTCGGTCTGGATGGCAAAAGCAAACGCATCAGATTGCGAAACGATCGGCAAACCTGCACGGTCGTAAATATCGCCGCGCGCAGGAACGCTATACTCCATGGCAACCAGATTGCCACCGGCCAATTCGGGCAGGATCTGGCTGTCTTCCCAGATGACCTTCCAGGCGTTGTCTTCATTGGCCATGCGGATCAGGATATTGCGTTGAATATCACCGACCAAAGCTGTTTTGTATGTAACCGAATAACCGATCTCAGCCACGTCCGGGCTGATCTGCGATGAATTAACAGTGTATTCGATGCTTGACGCGCTCATGTGGTTTAACGCGTCGTTCCAGCGCTTGGAAAAATCCTCGAGCGTGATCGCATCGCGGCTGGCTTGTGACAACATCGAGTACATGGTCTCAAAATCGTCTTTTTGCAAGGCACCGAGATATTTATTAATGGCGGCAGTTGCATCCGGCGCCGGGATTACGGTTACCGGCGGAGTAGGCAGGGGGCCTTCTGTAGCAAAGGGATTAAGGCTCACACCATTCCGGCTGCAGGCCGCAAGAAAAGCAACGATCAATGTGAAATTGACCCAACGTAAAAACTTCATTTGTTTCCTTTCACTTATCCAACTGTTTCGCCGCGCAGGATCGAGCGCGAAACAGGGCATTCATAGTTCAAAAGGGACTGGCATGCCGCCGGCACGTCTGCCTCCGGATGAATATCAAACTTTTGCAAAGTACGCAGCAGATGGCACATCGGCAGTCCCATTACGCTGGCGTAACAGCCATGCATGGATTCAACGGGTTGAAATTGGGGATGCTGGATGGCATATGCGCCGGCCTTGTCCATTGGGTCGCCCGTTTGAACGTAGGCAGAGATCTCTGAATCTGAGTACGCACGCATGGGCACATCTGTAATGCATAGCTCGGTTAACAACTTCTCGTCGCGCACACGCAGGACCGCAAGGCCGGTATATACTTGATGAGTGCGTCCGCGCAATTGCCTGAGCATTCGTTCGGCATCATTCTTATCTTTTGGTTTGCCGAGGATCTCTGCGCCATCGATCACGGCAGTGTCCGCGGCAATCACGATGCCATCCGGGTCAGTTTGTCCTGCAACGGCCAGTGCTTTTTCTTTTGCAAGGCGCAGCACGTAATCTTTTGGAGACTCAGCTGCCCGTTGACTCTCATCCACATCTGAGACGACGATCGTGCAGGCCCAGTTCCCCAGCCCAAGCAGTTGCCTGCGCCGCGGCGAACCGGATGCCAGCACTAAAATTGCTTTATCAGGCACGCAAGAATTCTAACACAGACTTTTTTAAGACCTTAATCGAGGATAAGTGACGGATTTTCAGATTTGCTCTGGCATGTTCTTCTATCACGTTGTACAATCTAAAAAAAATCTGGCCAGTCAATGCGGAGGCGGCATGAACGAATTGCAGGAACGTATTTTAAAAGAGGGACAAGTACTCGGGCATGGAATTCTTAAAGTGGATAGTTTTGTTAATCATCAAGTGGACCCCAAGCTCATGGATATATGCGGGCGCGAGTTCGCAAAACGATTCGCCAAAGTGGGTGCAACGAAGATCTTAACCGCCGAAATCTCCGGCATTGCTCCTGCACTCACAACAGCCATTCATCTCGGCCTGCCGGTTGTATACGCACGCAAGACAAAACCCATCACCATGCCAGACCAGGTGTATCTCACCCTCGCGCCTTCGCATACCAAAGGCCGCATGGTGGAGCTGATCGTCTCACCGGAGTATCTCGCAAATAATGAAAAAGTGCTGATCATCGACGATTTCCTTGCCAGCGGACAGACCATCCTTGGTTTGGTACGGCTGGCTGAGGCAGCCGGTTCCCAGATCGTGGGCATTGGCACATTGATCGAAAAGACATTCGAGGGCGGCCGCGCGGCATTGACCCCGCTTGGCGTGCCGATCGAATCGATCGCACGTATCAAGTCGCTGGATGATGGCAAGATCACATTCGTCGATTAATATGCTCCTGCCGCCGTCCTCGGCGACAAGGACGCCACCTTTTATTTCAGAGACATAAATTCATGGAATCCATTGCCGTTCTCGATTTCGGAGCTCAATACGCCCAACTGATTGCGCGCCGCGTGCGCGAAGCGCAGGTCTATTGCGAGTTATTCCCATGGGATGCGCCCAGGGAAAAGATCCTTTCCATCAACCCAAAGGGATTCATACTTTCCGGCGGACCCAAATCCGTCTACGAAGATAACGCGCCTTACATTCAAAAGTTCATCCTTGAAACCGGCCTGCCCATTTTAGGGATCTGTTACGGGATGCAGGCTCTTACCCACATCCTGGGCGGGCAGGTGGACCCTTCTGCTCATCGCGAATATGGCCCTGCCGAGATCGAACCGCTGACATCCACGCCGCTGCTTTCAGGCATTTCCAAAGTGTGGATGTCTCACGGGGATCGCATTACGAAGATGCCCGAGGGATTCACCGCGCTGGCAAAGAGTGCGAATAGTCCCCTCGCGGCGATGAGCGATAGCAAAAGAAAATATTTCGCCGTACAGTTTCATCCGGAAGTCCATCACACACCTAACGGAACCCAGTTGCTGAAATATTTCGCCGTTGATATTTGCGGCGTAAAGCCTGAGTGGACTCCCGACTCGATCATCGAAGAAAGCGTAAAACGAATTCGTGAACAAGTTGGAAATGAACGCGTGCTGGCAGCTGTTTCCGGCGGCGTGGATTCATCCGTGGCGGCCGCGCTGGTACATAAAGCGATCGGCGATCAACTCGTGTGTGTGTTCGTGGATACCGGCTTGCTCCGGCACGAGGAAGGCGCGCAGGTGGCGTCTGCATTCCGCGGCGGTTTGGGTATGGAACTGATCACGGTCGAGGCCAGCGAGGAATTTTTGTCCGCGCTGAAGGGCGAGACTGACCCGGAGAAGAAAAGAAAGATCGTGGGTGAAAAATTCATCCGCATCTTCGAGACACAGGCGAAACAGGTTGGCCAGCCAAAATTTCTCGTACAGGGAACGATCTACCCGGATGTGGTTGAATCCTCCGCACCGGATCGTAACAAGGCTGAGAAAATAAAAACTCACCATAATGTAGGCGGCCTTCCGAAGGATATGCAATTTGAATTGGTGGAGCCGTTGCGCTATTTATTCAAAGATGAAGTGAGACTGGTGGGTGAAGCGCTTGGGCTGGGCGAAGGCCTCGTTTGGCGGCAGCCGTTCCCGGGTCCGGGCCTGACCGTGCGCTGTCTCGGGGAGGTAACACCTGAGCGCGTGAGTCGCTTGCGGGCGGCAGATAGGATCCTTTTGGAGGAATTATCCAAAGAAGGGTTTTTGGGAAAAGGTGCGCAGACCTCGCAAGCCTTTGTGGTTTTGCTGCCCGTGAAATCGGTTGGGGTAATGGGGGACATGCGTACCTATCAGGAGGCGGCCGCGATCCGCGCGGTGACCACGGAGGATTTCATGACGGCAGACTGGGCGCGCCTGCCGCACGAACTGCTGGCAAGGGTATCGAATCGCATCGTCAACGAAGTGGATGGCATCAACCGCGTGGTATATGATATTACGAGCAAGCCGCCCGGCACGATTGAGTGGGAATAACGACCAAAACAACACCCCAGTGGACGGAATAAATCGAGTGGAGTATGATGTGCGGGCAATGCCCTGCCTGTTTTACCCCTCAAGGAGGCGCCATGAACTTCGATTTCGGTAAAGTACTCAGCCGGTCCTGGCAGATCGTCTGGAAACATAAGGTGCTTTGGATCTTCGGGATCCTGGCAAGCTGTGCACGCGGGAACGGCGGCGGGAATGGCAGCGGTAGTGGAGACAGCGGATATCAAACCGGCCCAGATGGAAGCCCTGCCCTCCCCACCGACCAGATCGAACAAGGCATGCAACAATTTGGGCAGTTCCTCAATGAAAACCTGTGGATCATCATTGCCGTGGTCCTGTTCGTCATCCTGCTCTCCTTCATTTTTTACGCGCTTGGCATGATGGGCCGCATCGGCCTGATCAAAGGGACATACATGGCCGAGAACGGCGCGGCCAGTTTATCGTTCGGTGAACTATGGAGCGATGGCATGCCCTATTTCTGGCGCATCTTCGGCCTGAACTTTCTGATCGGCCTTGCCGTGCTGGTGCTCATTGTTCCATTCGTGGTGTTGGGTTTCCTCACAATGGGTATCGGCTTGATATGCATTATTCCGCTCCTATGCATCCTGGTGCCACTCAGCTGGGTGCTGCTCGTCATCGTTGAACAGGCCCAGGCCGGCATCGTGCTTGAAGACTTGAGCATGCTCGACGGTTTTCGCCGCGGCTGGGAAATCGTCAAATCGAACCCGGGGCCGATCATCATCATGGCTTTGATCCTCGGCCTTGGCGGCGTGATCGTTGGGGTGATCGTTTCCCTGCCTCTCCTCCTGGCGATCGTTCCGATCGTCATCGGCTACAGTCTGGGATCGCCGGAATCCACAACTCCACTTGTGATCGCGGCGGCATGCTGTGTTCTATACTTCCCGGTGCTCCTCCTTTTTAACGGCATCCTGACCGCTTACATCCAATCTGCATGGACACTCACCTTCATGCAGCTTCGAAAACCAAAAGATAGTAACGCACCCATTCTCCTCGAACCGAATGCGTAAATTTGTCATCCTGCTGTTCGGTTTAAGCCTGCTTCTTTGCGCGGCACCTTCTGCACACGCGCAACAGACGGGCCTTGCCCAGGCGGCCCTTTATACTGCAGATTATTCGACATTCCCCACCGCATCCGCGCTTGTGGACGTGTTCGACTCTCAGGGAATTTTCGTCTCCGGGCTTAACCCCGCATCTATCGCCATTTTGGAAGATGGCCAGATCCTCCCGGCGGATGCACTCACTGAAATGGCGGTGCCATTGCAACTGGCGATCGCGGTCAACCAGGGAGAACCCCTGGATGCGCGCGACCCAAGCGGCATCTCGCGCTTCCAACGCCTCGCGCAGGTGCTGGCTCAATGGGCACAAGCGCGTTCCCCGGACCTGCCGGATGACTTCAGCCTCGTCAGCCAGGCCGGTTCGTCGATCAATCACGCGACCGCCACCCAGTTCATTGAAGGCTTAAACTCCTTCCAGCCGGATTTCCGCGCCGCCACGCCCAATCTGCAATCCCTGACCATCGCCATGGACACTGTCAGCGCGCAGACACCCAGGCTCGGGATGAAGCGCGCCATCCTGTTGATCACCCCGCATATGGATAACCCCAATATTACGGCGGAAGTGCAGGCGCTGATCCAGCGTGCGGTCGAAAACAGGATCCATATTTTCGTCTGGTTCGTGGACCTCGATAGCACCTTCAACACAACCAGCGCGGCGGCCTTCAACGCGCTTGCCATACAAACAGGCGGGAGCATGTTCCAGTTCTCGGGCCAGGAGCGTTTCCCGGATCCGGAAGTGTATTTCTCCCCTTTACGCCGCGTTTATACGATCACATATACTTCACGTTTGAAAACCGCCGGTGAACATTCGTTAAATATCCAGGTAAATCTTCCCTCCGGGCAGCTTAACTCCAACGAGCAAAAATTCATAGTGGATATCCAGCCGCCGAACCCGATCCCGGTGACTCCCTCCCTGCAGATCACGCGCCAGGCGCCGGCCGACGACCCGTTCAATACCGAGATCCTTCTGCCCACCCATCAGGAGATGGAGATCATTATTGAATTCCCGGACCAGCATAAACGTCCGCTCACACGTACCACGTTATATGTGGATGGACAGATCATGGACGAGAACACCGCGGAGCCCTTCGATAAATTCACATGGGATCTCAGCGGCTACATCATAAGCGGTGAACACCAGGTCATTGTGGAAGCCGTTGACTCTCTTGGCCTGAGCAAGCTGAGCATGGGGATCCCGATCACCGTAACGGTGATCCAGCCGCCGCGCGGGCCGGCGGTATTTCTTGCCAAATATCGCACACCTCTTACCATCGGTGCGATCATGGCTGCGGGCATAGCCCTGATGTTCATTTTATTAAGTGGGCGTTTGCGCATGCCATCCTTGCGCGCAGCACAGCAGGCGCGCCGCGCAGATGCAGACCCGCTCACGCAATCGGTGCAAACCGTGGCAGAATCCGCCCAGCCTGTTGTGGTGCAGAAAAAGAGAAAGCCGCGCGCACCGTCGAAGAAAGCCGCGGCAGCCCCAAAGTCCATGGTGGAAGCGGGGGCTTCCTTCATGCGCATTAATACTGAAGGCCTGCCAGCTGCGGTTGCACCGATCCCGATCATGGAAAAAGAGATCACTTTCGGCACAGACCTGGTGCAGTGTAACCAGATCCTGAATGATGCCTCCATATCTTCCATCCACGCGCGGCTGCGCCAGACGGAGGACGGCGGTTATCTCCTGCAGGATAACAATTCCATCGCGGGCACCTGGGTGAACTACGAGCCGGTCCCCCGTGAGGGCTATCGGCTTGCGCATGGGGATATGGTAAACTTCGGTCAATTGGCCTTCAGGTTTACCCTTCGTACGGCACCTGAGGCCAAAAAACCAACGATCACTGTTCAGCATACTGAAGAATGATTCGTTCATCGCTTCCCCATCTTCACGTTACGGCGCGCAGTCATCCGGGCATGAGTGGCAAGAACAACGAAGACCGTTACTCGGTTTCGTCCTTCCACTTCGACAAGGATGATCCGCGTCCTTCCGTGTTTGCCGTGGTTGCAGATGGGATCGGCGGCCACCACGCGGGGGAAGTCGCGGCCGAACTTGCGGTCAACTACATTACCAAAGGCATTGCCGAAAGCAATGGTAAAAAACCATTAAAAATTCTCGAGAATGCGATCCAGGATGCCAGCCAGGTGATCGCCTCGCATTCCGCCGGCAAGGATGAAGAGGAGGGCATGGGTTCCACCTGCGCATGTGTATGGATCATCGAGAACAAACTTTTCACTGCGTACGTCGGCGATTCGCGCATTTATTTTATTCGTGACCGGCACATCCAACGCCTGACCATCGACCATACCTGGGTGCAGGAGGCATTTGAAAAAGGCATCATCACCGCCGAACAGATGCACGATCATCCAAATGTACATGTCATTCGCAGGCATTTGGGCGGGCTAAAATTACCGGAAGTGGATTTCCGCCTGCGGATCGACGACCAGGAGAGCGATGAAGAATCACAGGAGAACCAGGGCTTTCATCTTGAACCCGGCGATACCATCCTGCTATGCAGCGACGGGCTGACCGACCTGGTTTGGGATGATGAGATCCTGCAAAACATCCGCACGCGAAAAGATCTAAAATCCGCCACGGAGACCCTTGTGAATCTGGCCAATTCGCGTGGTGGGCACGATAACATTACCGTTGTGCTCCTTTCGATGCCCAGGCTGGAGGAGAGCAACAAAAAGACTCCGACGGTCATAAAATGGCTGCTTGGCGAAGAATAAAGACGCCCTTGAGGGCGTCTTGTTTTTTAGAAAGTCTGATTTTTAACCACCACACTTGCGCCGCACTGCGTGCTTTGCAGTGCAGGTGAGGCACATCGTTCATGCCGCGAACAACGGCGGCACGTGATTTGCTAAGCAAATCATGCGAGACGGCAAAGTCTCAAAGACACTAAGAGTCTATCCGAAAACTCAAGATCATCTACCACTAAGGCACAAAGTCTCAAAGACTCCAAGGAAAAACCTTTGTGTTTTCGTGACTTCGTGTCCTAGTGACTTCGTGGTAAGGTTTTCAGATACTCTCTTACCCGGGCCTCTTCTCGCGGTCCAGCCAGAGCTCGCGATACTTGCGATTCCAATCGATCAAAAATCGGGAGGCGATCACGATCCCACCCATGATCGCCATGTAGAACGAAACATCGCGAATATTAAATAACCATAATAAGGGCGCGGCGAGCATTCCGGCGAACACGCTGGCGCGCGCCGAATGACGGATCACCAACACAGACAGGATCAGCAGCCCAGCACAAATGAAGAATGCGGGCAGGTTCACCGCCAGCAGGCCACCCCCGAAGGTTGCCAGCCCCATGCCGCCGCGGAATCCCGCGAAGACCGGCCAGCAATGACCCACGACTGCCAGCGCGGCGGTGATCGCGATCACCCACAAATTCCCTGAATATTTCACTGCCAGAAATGTGGGTAAAAATCCCTTGGCGATATCCAGGATAAGAACCAGCGCGCCCCAGCCAAAGCCTGCCTGACGGATCGTGTTCGTGGTGGTCGCGTGACCCGAGCCGGCGTCACGCACGTCCACCCCTTTCGCGAAATGTGTGACCCAGATCGAGAAAGGCAGCGAACCGCAAAGATAGCCAAGTAGAGGGAGAATCAAATTCATGTTTGTTTCCTAAAAACAGGTTGTGAGCTCTGGGAAGAGGCGGGAGGAATAATCTTCGAGAAGGGATTCGGAACCGAACGGAAAGGTCATCATGGCCGTGATGACACGCGTATCCGTATCGTTCAACACCCAGTATTGAATATCATAATCGAACCCCTGGCTTGCAGCCTCGAATTGATGGAGCCTTAAACCGTCATCTGTTTTGCATTCATCGATCAATTCATAACTCTCGTAGTTCGAAAAGATCGCATCCCAATTCTCATCGTTGAAATAATGGTTCAAGTCCGGTTCTTCATAAGCACATGGAAATACCAGCGCCTCAATATAGATCACCGCATTTTGAGGGATGTTTTGCCAGGTCACCGAAACGCTGGCATCCGAAACCGTATAAGTTCGTTGCCACTCATCCGCATCAAGGATGTCTTCTACAAATAAAAGCACGCGCTCAATATCCTGCTCTGTGGGTTCGGGAGAGATACAGACCGGAGTGACAGTGGGAAGCGGCACTTCCTCTCGTAGAACCGCTGTGGACGTTGGCGCGGCCGCCTCAACTGTGGCGCATGCAGATATCAATGAGACAGCCATCAATACAGGCAGAATATTTTTCATGCTGTTACCCATTCAATCAAGGTTTCTGATCGCGGGATGAGATAGTCCCAACAAAGCCAACAGGATCGTTGAAAACCCGCCGATCAGGAACACAGTCGGCGCACCGACCAGGTCTGTGGCCCAGCCTGCCAGGGCAAACCCAACTGGCAGGAGTACAAAGGAGCCTAACGCATCGATCGAATACACGCGCCCCAGCATTTCATGCGGCACCATTTCCTGCAATGTGTTATTCCAGATCAGGCCAAAGACCGAAAATGTAAAGCCGTAAACGAACATGCTTCCGATCAAAACAGGGATCGGAAATTTAAATCCGAAAAACAACAAAAGGACTCCCTGTATAAGCGGTGTAAGGTATGCCATGAGTCCGCGTTTGCGCAAGCGTTTAAATTGCCCAAGCAGGACCGCGCCCACAACAAACCCGATCGAGAAGACCGTGCCAAATATTCCCAGCAAAGCCACATCCGCGCCGAGATCATTCTTGATCAGGAACGGCATGGCCACTGCACGCGGGCTGGCTTCAGACATATTGACAAACCCATAGATCAGGATCGTGATCCACAGCCACGGAATTGCGATGACGACATTAAATCCCTGACGCAGATCATTAACGCCCTGTTTGAACGTTTCTTTAATGGATTTGGGCCTGCCCTGCGCCCCAGAGGCTTTTTCGACGCTTTGAGGCTCCACCATTTTATCGCGCAGGAGTGGGAAAACAAAAAGTGCGGAAATAAAAAATGAAAGCGCATCCAGTGCAAACGTCAGGGAGGTGCCGCCGGCCACCACCAGTGCCGCACCCAGCGCGGGTCCGATGATCCCTGTCATGCGCGCGCTAAGCCCATTAAGGGAGTTGGCGCTGGTCAACATATCGGGAGGGGTGATCTGCGGAACGACGGCCTGATAAGCGGGGAAGAAAAACGCTCCCAGAAACCCGAAGATCAGGCTGGCAACATAAATATGCCATATCTCCAGGATATCCAGCCATGAAAAAACGGCGATGAACGTGACAACCAGCCCGCTCAACACATCCGAGATGAACATGATGCGAATGCGCGGAAAACGATCCACCACGACGCCGCCAATAAGCAGGAATATTAACATTGGGACCTGCGAAAGCACCAAAACAGTGCCCATGGCGGTGGCGGAACCCGTCTTTTCGAGCACCCACCATGCAAGCGCAATGTGGTGCAGGCTGTCCCCGAGGCGTGATGTGGTTTGCCCCGCCCACAACAATGCGAATGGACGATGTTTTAACGAGCGCAATAGATTCATATCTGGGCGAGTATAGCACGCCATAAAACGACTGCCCGGCCACAATGGCCGGGCAGTCGTTTTCAGGATTTGTAACCGAGCAGCATCTTCACGAAGATCTCGGAGCGGAAGACGATGCGCTCGTCCTTCACCTTCGCTTGAGTCAGTGCCTCTTTTATTTTTTCCAACCCAGCTAAATATGTCTCTTCATTTAATAACGCGAGCTGCGAGGTGGCATTATGTTTAATGAACGGGTCTTTCAAAACGCTTTCCCCCACATGCAGGTTGTTGATGTGTTCCACGACCTGCGAAGAAACATTTTGAAACCCTGCTTCACGCATCCATTTCATTACAGATGCGCCGGGAGGATAACGACGGATGTCTGTGTCATAGACGCCGTCGAAATAATCGTAGATGTACCAGTTGGAGGCATTCCCCTCGTGCGGGTCATGCCCAATGACAGCCAGCGTGCCGCCCGCCTTCAATACCCGGAAGGCCTCGGCGATGAACGCGCGGTGGTCCCCAAAATGATGGATGGCATCCACACAATAGACCAGGTCGAACGATCCATTTCGATATGGAAGCTTCAGGGCCGTGGCGCGCGTCAATTTCAGGGGTGTGGGGCTGTTTTTGGATTGCTGCAGCATCCCGAGCGAAAAATCCATGCCGAAGATGGAAGGGGTAAGCTGGCTCAGAAGACCAAGCCAGTAGCCGGTACCGCTGCCCACTTCCAGGATGGAATCCGCCATCTGTTGGCGGGCAAGTTGAAGCAAGGCCTGGCCGCGCTCCCATTGTTGTGTGGATGAGTAGCGTTGATTGTATTCGTTTGCGATTTTGTCGTAATTGAGATAACTCATGCAGAACCGATGCCGTGAACCCCCATGTTATTACATCCCGTCAGGCCATTGTAACCTTCGCCCGCATCACATGCCGGTTGACCGCGCCGAGGCGATACTTGTATTCCTCGTCGCCGCGCATGAAATCGAATTCGGTTCGCTTGTTCTCACAACACCATTGCAGGATGTAACTCAGCAGGATCCACCCGGGAGAGAGGTCCATATAGGCGCGGTCCACGCCGGCGTTATACCCCCAGAGCTTATCCTTGTAATCGAAGTTGAGGGCGGC
Organism: uncultured Anaerolineaceae bacterium; assembly: GCA_964549865.1. GTDB lineage: Bacteria > Chloroflexota > Anaerolineae > Anaerolineales > Villigracilaceae > Villigracilis. Next base: position 3,645 of record CAZJYB010000075.1, on the reverse strand, counting down.
CGCGGCGCGCTGACCGTCCACTTCGAGAAAGGCCAGCCATAACCAGCCGCCGGTGTGCGCGGCGCGCATGATCGCACTCATCTGAATGCGCATGGGTTCGCTCAGGAATTTGGCCTTGTTCTGGTCGTCTTCCATCAATTTGACGAACGCATTGATTTCTGCTTCGGGGTCCTGCATATCAGAGACGAACCAGCGCACACTGCGCCCGCTTTCCTCGGCGCGGCGCATCTTGCGGCGCACCTCATGGCGTTGTTTCTTTTCCAAACGGGAGAGATATTCCTCGAAGTCACCGTTCAACAGGATGCGCGGCGTAGGGCGATAGATCTCTTCATGGTGAAGCCAGCCGCGTTGAGCAGATTCCATTTTGAGGGCCGCGAGCGTGGGCGATGAATCGGGGAGGTTATACCAATCGAGGCCGCGCCAGTTACCGGCTAATTGAGAGGCGAGAAAGTCCAGCAACCCGCCGATAAATGAGGCATGGTGCTCCTGCCGCACGATCACATCGAGATAATCCGAGATTTCGATGCTTCCGTTCAGCATCAGCGCGCGCTGGCCGTCGTATTCCGCAATAAAAAGAGGGGCAATACCGATCAGCTTATCATCTTTGCGCGCAGAGACCAGCACAAGCTGTGCGTTCTGCCATTCACCGCCACCGCGATGCTCCCACCAGGCACGTTGATATTCATGACGCAGGAAGGGGGAATCACTCACGGATTCTTTTAACAACTCATTCCATGCCTGTGAGTCGATCTCTGCAAAATCCTTGTGAAGTGTATAGTCCATGGCCGCCGAATTTTACCAGTATAATGATGATGAAACGTCTCCTTTAGGATAGGCGATTCACCTCACTTCTTACATGCCCATAGACCTTACACTTTCCCCTCTTTATCGCATCAATGGACAGGAAGCCGTCAGCATGCCGGGCCTGCTCGCGCTGCCACCGCGCAGCGGCACGCGCGGCCGTGAACAGGATCGGCTTGTGGCCTATTTACTGCTCACGGGAAATTCCACATTCACGACAGCCGAATACACACAGGTCGCGGAAAACGCGGCGAATGTGTTTTACGCGACTTCCGGGTCAACCACCAACGCACTGCGCGCGGCGGGCGAAGCCGTGAACAAGGCCTTACTCGAACGCAACATGGGAACCAGCAGCAGGGGCCAGTATGCGCTGGGCTGGCTGATCCTGGCCGCCCTGCGCGAATCGCAATGCACGTTCTTATTAAGCGGCCCAATGCATGCCTATCATTTTGGGTCAAATGAATCCCGTCATATTTTTGAACCGGCCGTTTCCGGCAGGGGCCTTGGCATGAGTCAGGCTGCGAACATTCATTACGCCCAGGTGACGCTTCAGAGCGGTGACCATTTGCTCTTTTGTGGAAAACTGCCTGCACCATGGGAAAGCGCTTTGAGCGATCCAACCCCCTCTTCAGTCAACGCCATGCGCCGGCGCCTCACCATGATCACAAACGAAGACTTGAATGCCGTGTTCATTCAAACGACTGAAGGCAGCGGGCTGGTCACGCTGCTGGGCGGGAACACTGAGGTGAAGGAGGAAAAAGCGGAGGAACCGTCTCCTTCCATACCTGCGAGCCTGCCGCGCAGCGCTGAAGCAGCACCCGCGCCACAGGTTTCTGCTGCACATGTCGTTCAACCTTCTGCGTACGCGATCCCGCTGCAAAACGAGGAAGCGCATGCGAATATAAATGCCGTGCAGGCCGGCGGTTCGCGCGATTTCCCTGCATCCATTCCACGCGCCGATGCACGATCTCAACCGTTCATTACCAACGAGCCTTTTGCTGAACCGCAAAAAAATATTCCCGAAGAGACGCCGGGAGAACCACAGGCCCCACGCGAACCATCCAAGAATGCACGCCGCGCAGCACGGACGATCGCCAGCGGGATTCAAACTTCACGGCGATTGAGCGAAAATCTCAGTGAAAGGCTCAAGAACTTTCTGCCGCGCCTATTGCCAAACAGTGAAACCGGCGAGCCTCTTGCACCCTCCAATACCATGATGGTCTTTATGGCTGTGCTTGTGCCACTGATGGTGGTCACGATCGCCAGCGTTGTATACCTGCGTTATGGAAGAAGCCTGCAATACGAAACTTATCTCACACAGGCCCAGGAGACGCGCGCACAGGCTTCGGCGCTCTCAGACCCCGTGGAACAACGCAAGGCATGGGAAAACGTTTTGCTGAATGTGGAAATCGCCGAGTCTCACCGCGAAACATCAGAGACGATCTCATTGCGCCAGGAAGCCGTATCGAATTTGGATGAATTGCTGGGCATTACACGCCTGCAATTCAGCCCCGCTTTCAGCAGCAGCCCTGGCATTGAGATCAGCCGCATGGCGGCCAGCGAATCGGATCTGTTCCTGCTCAACGCCGCGAACGGAGAAGTGCTGCGCGCACAGCTCACCAGCGGCCGCGGCTTCCAACTCGACACCGCTTTTAATTGCAGGCCCGGCGTATACGGCAATTACACGGTGGGTCCGCTTGTCGATATCCTGGCGATGCCCACGTTGAACTCGATCAGCGCGACCCTGCTCGGTGTGGACGCTGGCGGTAATTTGTTGTATTGCGCGCCGGGTCAGGTGGCGCAGGCCATTCCTTTGCCGGTGCCGGATACCAACTGGGGACGCGTCACAGCCTTCGTATTGGACAGTGGCAATCTTTATGTATTGGATGCGCCTGCACGCGCCGTGTGGGTTTATAACGGCAGGGATGGAACGTTCATTGACCGCCCTTATTTCTTCTTTGGCGGCCAGACCCCTGAGAAGCAGGATGTGATCGACCTGGTGGTTACAAGCGACGATATGTACATGCTTCATTCGGACGGCCATCTCTCGACCTGTTCGTACAGCCGTATTGAATCCGTTCCAACTCGTTGTCAGGACCCTGCCCCACTGGTAAACCCCTTCGCGGCATATCAGGATACTGACCTGTTCGGCACGTCTCACTTCACACAAATGTTGTTCAATGCCCCGCCGGATCAGTCCATTCTTTTGTTGGATGCAGACACACAGGGCGTCATGCGCTTTGCACCGCGCTCTCTTGAATTGCAGAATCAGTTCAGGCCGTCAACAGGAACGGCAAACCCGATCCCGGCCGGGCCGGTGGGTGCCGTGACGATCAGCCCCAATCATGTAATGTACCTGGCAGTCAATGGACAGGTCTATTTCGCGGTGATGCCATGAACAGTTTTTTCGAAAAATTCAGCAGTTTATTCAAATTTTCATCCGCACGCTATCCTCGGGATAGCGTCAATGAACCCGCACAGATCAAGCAGAGCAGGGTGTTGGCGATCGTCTACGACCCGATCATGGATGCAGCCAGCGGCGCAACCCTTTCACAGACCATGAAATGGTATCGTGTTCCGGATCTCATCACCGGTTTCATGGCAGACCTGATGCTGACGAGCAATGGCATGGCGCGTTATCAGATCGTCCAACGCGTGGACGCGGGTGAATTCCCCGCCAAGAGTGATGGTTTTCGTTATACGCCAAATACCTATATGAACGTCCTGCGCAACACGGCATCTCCCCATGTTCCCCAGGGAGCAAGCTACAGCGCCCTTTTTACGAAATACAATGTTTTGCAACGCGTCGCGAATCATGAGATCGACGAGGTCTGGGTCTTTGGG
>CAZJYB010000074.1:0-19371 GCA_964549865.1 uncultured Anaerolineaceae bacterium | reverse complement strand
TGCACGATGATCGCAGCACCCGTCCAATGTGACGTTGATGGAATACCGAAGGGGTTGCATTACGTAAGACCTCCTATAGTGGTAGGGCCGCCTAACGGTTTGCGTTAGCGGCGGATGGGGAGAATAAGGCTTGAAAACGGGGAACTGCTAAAGTTCAGAAACAACTCCAAAAAACGCGCCGAGTCCCAGCCGTCCGGTGCAAAGTGCTGGCGTTCGCCCAGTACGCTATGTTAGGTGGCTCTTCCTTGCCTTGTTCGATAACGGAGGAAAACCACGCCACTGCCAAAGCGGCGTTCCTCCAAAAGCTCGAGCTCCAATCGAACGTTGTCAGGCAGGGATGGTTTGCCACCTCCCACTATGACCGGTGTGAGGAACAGATGACACTCGTCGATCAACCCGGCCCGGAAGGCGTGGGCGGCGAGTTCAGGACCCCCGATGAGGATGTCATGTTCGCCGGCCGCTTTCAGTTGTCGAATCGCTTCCGGATCGAACGTTTGCTCAAGCTGCGTCTTGCGAGTGGATGCAGCCGCCAGTGTCTTGGAGTACACGATTTTGTTGGCTGCTTGCCATATCTCTGCAAAGTCTTGCGTGAGTGGGGAATCAGCGGCTAAGTTGGGGTCGGTCTCCCAAACCATCATGGTTTCATACATCCGACGTCCATAGAGATAAGTGTCGGCTGTCCGTTCGAGGTTATTGATGAACCTGTGCACTTCCTCGTCTGGCGCTGCCCAATCAAAGTTGCCGTCCCTGTCCTCAATGTAGCCGTCGAGGGACGAGATCGCCGAGTAAATCAAGTGAGCCATATTAGAACTCCTTTTTGTATGTGTAATTCAAATTGCTACAAAGAACCGTGTGCATGGATCAAAAGCCACCTAACGGTTTGCGTTCGCGAAGCATGGCGCTGGGGCGGGCGTGGACTCTGTTTGGGAGCAGAAAAAACTCGAAGCCAGAAAAATGCTCGAAAATGCCGCAGATCGGGCGAGGGAGCAGTCCACTGCGACCATCGCCCACCCTAAGCGCGTGAGCGCTTGGGCTCCCCAGCATCCAGCCGCTCGCCCCGCACTGCGAAGCGGTGACGGGGTGCACGCTGTGTTAGCCCGCTTATTGATTGATGTCTCAAGAACTCTCACCATCGTTGGCATTTGTATGTTTAGCTATGGGATGCTGATGTACGCCAGATTCCAAGCTTTTAAATTATCCCACTCGATCACATCCTCAATACTTGAGTTACAACCCAGACTGATTCCTCCTGGCACATTCAAGTCAGCGTCTTGCGTATAATAAACAGGAACATTATTAAGATAAACCGCATATTGTTCACCATTCGCGATGATTGTGACTTTCGTCACCTCCCCTAATGGACTGACATTCCCATGTCCAGAAGCAAGCGGTGTAAATTGCCCCTCCCAATGCCTGATTACATTCCAATCTTGTGTAGCGCTATACAATGAGACGTAAATACCGCGATTGCGAGATCCAGAGGAATGGGCAGACCAGCGAAGAAAAATATTTTGATGGGAAGTCATACTGCTTTTGTTAACACGCAATTCAACTTGAAAAACAAGGTCTTTAAAGGAGCTGGCAAAGGCAAAACTATTATTTTTACAGGACTGATTTAGAACACCATCTTGAAATTTGCTGTGATCTAAATATTCCCAATGCTTTTTTGTTGTCGAGAAATCATCTACAATGTCAGGTGGACGATTAGCGATGGCAGCCAAGAAGGGTTCTGCAAAAGCACGAGCTTGCTCAATGATTGGATCCGGCGCTGGGGTAGGCGTTGGTGATAAGGTGGAAGTTTGGGTTATTATGAATGTTTGAGTGACCCCAACAGGTTCTGTCACTTGAATAATTTGTGGAGTGAATGTTGCTCGTACTGAAGGATTCATCATAATACAAGCAGGGATAGAGAAAAGAAAAATGAATGAGATGAAAAATTTGACAGATCTATGCACTTGTTCGTTCCTCTCGAAACATGCGTGCAACTAAACCGAGAATTAGACCTCTTGAATCATCGTTTGTGTAGGTAGATTTCTGCATATGAACCGCTTTTACTTCTAATTATTTTTCGATCAGAAAGAGCGGGCTAACGGTTTGCGTTACTTGCTGGTGGGCGGGTATGGACCAAGCTCATTATACGGAAAAATGCTCAGGTACAGAAAACTGCCTGAAAACGCGCAGAGTCCCACCAGTCAAGTGCACGCTGTGTTGGGCCGCTTTTGGATAGAGCAGAAATAATTTCTAATGCAGAGTTGAAACAAATCAGGATTTTCCTTCAGCGTGCTCAGACCGGAACATTGTAAAGTCGAAGTCACCTGGCGACTGACCATAGCTGGTCAGCAGCGCGGCGGCCTCACTGCGGTGCTGTGTCGCATGGATAGTGAGATCCAGCAGGATGTGCCACACGACACGCTCGCGGATCGCACCAGGGATGACATAGCGGATCGTACCGTTCAGCGTTTCCTCGGTCAATGTGTCGAGATAAGCCCACATCTCCCGTTGTTCGATCAGCCAGCGCTCTCGCACCATGGCGAGTGTCGGAAAGGCGTCTTCGTGAAGCTCGGTCGCGTCATAGGCCGCCTCATTTGCCAGAGGTTCTTGGTAATACCCCTGGAGTGTGATCCGCTGCTGCCAAATGTTATCCAGTATGTGAACCATCGTGGCACGCAGCCCTCCGTGCCCGTAGGAGGTTGGGGCGGCGTACTGCTCTGGACTCACCCTAGCGCAGGCCGCCAGGATGCGCGCATCAGCCCAGTCATTGTAGCCATACAGTAGCTTGATTTCATCGATTTTCATCGTAGAATTTTCTATCCTATACGTCCTGTTGACGTTTATTTCCTCAGAACTGCGCCGCGGCCGAACGGTTTGCGTTCGCGAAGCATGGCGCTGGGGCGGGCGTGGACTCTGCCTGAGAGCAGTATAAACTCGAAGCTAGAAAACTGCTTGAAAATCGCGCAGACTCCCACCCGTCCAGTGCAAAGTGCTGGCGCTCGCCCAGTACGCTTTGTTGGGCGGTGTATTTGTTTACCAATCTCTATTGTCGTTCCAGTAATGTCTTGAGTGTCAAGAGGTCGTTTTGCATAAGTCCTGCATCGCGGTCAAACGCATCATCATCCATCTCGGGTTGCCGAAACAAACCGAGCATCACTTCGCTGCCCCTGCCATTCGGCATCACGCGCATGGGCACATAAACCTCAGTTCCGTCTGATAGCACTACCGTGTGATCAAGCACGCCATACTCATTGTGCAGCGTAAAGCGTAAGCCTACTGTGCCTTCCGCTGTTATCACTTCCCAGTGTTCGCCTGCGCGTTTCACACCAAGTCCTAAGCCCGCAGCCCATTGTGGTAGATTTTCTGGGTTGCTGGTGAATGCATACACCGCATTCGGTTCGAGTTCGATCGAGATACTCAAATAACGCACTTCCTTGAACTTGATCATGACTACTCCTCTTGTATTTCTAAAGTATGATTCTCTGCAATCTACGTCTGCATTTCATCTTATCATTTAGGGAACCGCCGAACGGTTTGCGTTACCTGCTTGTGGGTGGGCTGAGATAATGCCCGAAAGCAGATAAAGGCTAAGGTATAAAAAATACTTCTTAGTCGCGCAGACTCCCACAAGTCAGGTGCACGCTTTGTTGGCACGCTTTTGCCCTTAAGACTCACTTGCCTATTTACATAACTGCCGAATACGGATGAATTGATGCCAGCACTTTGTTTTCATCTTGTTGAGCAAAATACAAATCCCAGCGCAGTTGTAAATTCATCCAAAAATCAGCGGACACATCAAAGAATTTTGCCAAACGCAAGGCCGTGCTGGGAGTGATGCCCCTGCGGCCATTGACGATTTCATTGATGCGCTGATACGGAACTTGAATGTTATCAGCCAGATCCTTTTGGCTGATTCCCATTGGAGTAAGAAACTCTTCCAAAAGCATTTCGCCTGGATGAGTGGGTACGCGATTTGTAGGAACACGAACCATAATTTATCTCCTGCTTGTAATTCTAGTGATAATCCGCAATTTCAACTTGGTCAGGACCCTTTTCAGCCCAAACGAAACAAATACGATATTGGTCGTTGATACGGATACTATATTGACCTTTTCTGTCGCCTGACAAGGCCTCAAGTTTATTGTTTGGAGGAATTCTTAATTCATGGAGGGCGACGACAGAATCAATCTGATCGAGTTTTCGGGCGGCGACTTTCCATATCGAATTCGGACAAACTCTTCTTGCCGCTTTGGTATTGTCACCGTTGAAAATGTCTTCTGTACCAGTATTTTTGAAGGACTGAATCACGCTCATATCATAGCATGACATTCATGCTATTTCAAGACCCCAATTTTGCAAGGGGCGTGCCAACGGTTTGCGTTAGCGGATTTTGGGCGGGCTGAGATTCTGTTTGAGAGCAGAGAAAACTCGAAGCCAGAAAAATGCTTGAAAATGCGGCAGAATCCCCAGCGTCCAGTGCAAAGTGCTGGCGCTCGCCCAGTACGCTTTGTTAGGCAACCTCACGGAACGCAAAACTCGCTAATTGAAATAAAGTGCTACCGCCAACACGACAAATTTTGACACGCAATTTATTGACGAACATTTTTTGATTGTGAATTCCTTTGAAACTAATCCGTTATCTCCATTTGCGGATTCCAAACAACTTCCCACAAATGATTATCAGGGTCCTGGAAGTAGCCAGCATAGCCGCCCCAAAACGTATCCTGAGCAGGCTTTACTATTTTTGCTCCTGCTTTTTTCGCTTGCTCCATAACCTCGTCAACTTCTATTTTACTGCCTAGATTGTGACCAATTGTTAGTTCCGTTGCGCTCGGCGATTGAAGAGGAACATTTGTGTCGTGAGCTATGCTACTTCTTAACCACAGCGCGAGTTTTAAACCATTTTGTAAATCAAAGAACGCAACTGCGCCATGCTCAAACTCTTTTCCTATAATTCCTTGTGTCGGAAGCCCAAGTCCATCGCGGTAAAATTCCACCGATTTTTCCAAATCATTCACTCCAAGAGTGATAACTGTTATTCGTGGTTTCATCGAGAATTCCTTTCCTGAATACGTTTGATTTGTGTTTCTTAAAAAGACACCACAATTTTGCACGGGGTTGCCCAACGGTTTGCGTTAGCGGATTTTGGGCGGGCGTGGACAATACTCATTATACAGAAAAATGCTCAAGTGTAGATTCTGCCTCTTTAAACGCGGTGAATCCCACCAGTCGGGTGCACGCTTTGTTAGCCCGCAATTGACGCCTTTGATTTTAAGGCGTTTATGGATTCTCTATTAATTAAGAATTTCAGCAATACGCCTGTAGGCAGAGCGATCATCAGTACGCCAAAAAGAGGCAAGAAAAATACACCGAATATTTCATTGTAAATAGAGTATAAATATATGAGTTGATCTGGGTCGTCAAATAACCTATAGATTAGCCTTTTTATTAAAAAGGGTACATCTGTCATATCGCCAGGAAATAAATAGGATACTAAATATGAAAAAGCGCAAATTCCAATTGCATTTGACAAAATCCAAAGCCCAGACCTTGAAAACACCTTTCTTATTACCAAGACCTGACATGCTCCAAGGCTTGCACCAATAATTATTAATGGGATCAATGGACCCCATGGACTAGGATTGTAATAATCACTTTCGAAGTAAAAGAAGAAGAGTGTAGCAGGAACCCACCACCCAAAGGTTGTTGCATATAGCCAAGATGATGTTTTTATGTTCCACAGCTTTAGTTGAAAGGACTGCGAGACACCTACAGCAAAGCCAAGCGGTAACGATACCGCAAACGTAATTAGAGAATCTAACAACGGGGAGAAATTGTAAATAGCCGTATCGAATTCGTAGTATAAAGAGGCTAGCATCATAGTGGCGAACACTCCGACGCTCCATCCAATCGCATTGAGTCCCATCCATTTTGCAAGGGAAGTATCGTCGTGAGGCTTTGTTTTCTCTAGCATAAACAATCCATTGCGTTTGCCGATCAAGGATGATTTTGTTTTTGCGGGCTAACGGTTTGCGTTACCCGCAAGTGGGCGGGTGTGATAAAACTTCGAGAGTGGAAAACTGCCGAGGCGTAGAAAATGCTTGAAAATCGCGCAGAATCCCACTTGTCGGGTGCACGCTGTGTTGGGCAGTTTTTTACCTTAAGACTCTTATGCTTAAGATAACTGCATAAATACTTCAGGTTTTTGTTCTGCAATTCGTAACAATGCAACAGCAGGACCGCTTGGTTTGCGCCTTCCTTGTTCCCAATCTTGAACAGTGCGCAAACTTACGCCCATTAAACCTGCAAAAGCCGCTTGCGATAACTTCAACTTGATCCGAATTTTTCGAGGTGGAGCAGGTTGTTTTAACGCATGCATGCGCAGAGTTTTCGTGCCCGCTTTGTATGCTTTAACGTCACGAATACCCTCAAGAATTTCCTGACCGATATCACGTTTAGACATTTTCGATTTCCTTTGCAATTTGACGAAGAACATGAGCTGGGATATTTTCTACTTCATTCTTGCTGTAAATGGTCAAAAGCCAGATTTCATCATCCTGCTTTTTGAAGTAGTAAATTATCCGCACACCACCGCTTTTACCTTTTCCTGGCAATGCCCAGCGGACTTTTCTAACACCGCCAGAGCCACGGACTATTTTGCCTGATTCTGGATACTGGAGCAAAAAACCTTGCAAACCCATGTATTCATCATCGGACAGATAATCATAAAGATATTTTGTAAACGCAGTGGCTTCGATGAATTCCATTAACTTATTATACGGCTATGCCGTATGCTTTGCAAGCCCTCATTTTTTGATGTTTTCAAAGAGCCTATCCATGCAAGGAACTGCCCAACTTGCGTTAGCAGCGGCTGGCGAGAAAACTGCCTGAGAGCAGTATAAACTCAAAGCCAGGAAAATGCCTGTAAATCGCGCAGACTCCTAGCCGTCTGCTGCACGCTGTGTTGGGCAGCATTTACGGAAAAGCCCTCTTGTAGAAACTAAGATAGAAACTACAAAAAATCGTTCCGCTAAAAAATCCCGCAAAAATCACGGCAGTCACATAATCTAGAACGGAGTCTGATACTAACGTTATTCCACAATTCATCAGTTAGCATTTTCAAGAATTGTGTCCACGACGCTTGAGAGGGGTGCCGTTGCATCGATTATGATTGCGTTCTTGGGAAGACCCTCTTTTGTCTCATGTTGTAATCGCGCAAAGGATTCCCCTTCACTTGCCGTTCCTCCCCACTCGTTTTCAGGTCGGGCGGCAAGACGCCGGTTCAGCGTATCCAGATCGATCTCAAGAACAAAAACTTCATCGAACAGACCGATGAAGCGGTCGGAATTCCTGGAACCGCCGCAAAAGAATGTTGCCGCATGGTTTTGATCGGCCACCAAAGCTCTGACCTTCTCAACGTCCCATATCCAAGTACGATGCTCGTCAGAGCTACCATCCACGGGCTCCCCAGTTTTTAGATCGCCCCAATAGGCCAACTCCTCATCGCCGTGGATGACGTGGTAGCCGCGCCTTTGCAGCTCGTCGCAGACCATAGTTTTACCGGCGCAGGAAACGCCGTCGATTAAGTAGTTCTTCACACCCATGTTTCGTTTCCAATAAGAGAGTCAATAGATGCCCAACGGTTTGCGTTAGCGGTTGGCGGGTTTGAAACTTGTCCAAAAAGCCGCACCGTACCCGCCAATCCGCTGCACGCCGTGTTGGGCGATTTTCACTTTTTAGACCTTTGTTTTAATTCGAGCCGTTCTTGTTCCAATGCTAGTTTCCTCAGCCGAGCATTACGCCTGTGATTCGCATTTCGTCTACGTTCGAAGGCTTTGTGTTGCTCCGGCGTGGAGCTGAATTTTCCCGGGTATGCCCCGCCGAATATTACTGGTGAAAGTTTTGCATCAACGCGTTGATCGTTGAGCATATCGCCGACCTCTTTGGTAAAGCGCGATCCTTTGTCATTCAGCTTTTGAATCTGGTGCAGGCGTGCCAAAGGCGTGCCTTTCTGGGCGGAACGAGCGCATTCCTCGGCTGCCCAAAGCGAATTAGTCATGAGGTCTATGCTCGAGTATGCGTCATGGAAGGCTTGAGTCGCCGCTCTTAGATATGCATCACGGGCGCGTTTGTGTTGGCCCGCATCGCGGTAGGCACCGGCGATTAGCTGGTGAAGCAGCGCGACGCTCCAGCCCGAAACAACGGACGCCAGCAATTCCTTTTCGATCCGTCGTTGTAAGCGCCCCAAGCGAGTTATTGCGGATTGGAGGCTTCCTTTGTCTTGAGATCGCCTAGCCTTTGCAATTTCACTTAGCCAAAATTCTCGGTCAATCTTTTTCAATATTTACAACCCCTTTCCTTTTGTGTAAATCGCCCAACGGTTTGCGTTAGCGGCGGCTGTAGAGAAAGCTGCCTGGGAGCAGTATAAACTCGAAGCCAGAAAATGCCCATAAATCGCGACGATTGGGCGAAGGAGCAGTCCACTGCGACTTTCGCCCATCCCAGCGCATGAGCGCTGGGGACCCTACCTGCCGAAGCGCAGCGGAGGGACTGCACGCCGTGTTGGGCGGAAATGCCCTGATTTGTAATCATAAGGTCATGGGCGCTGGCCTCGTGATTTGCGCGTGGCCTGAGATCGCCGCGTCGCGTTGTCGGGTGCATAGAGTGTGACTACAATGCGTGCCTTCAATATTGAAATCGTCTCAATTGTTTTTGGTGAAAGAGAAAGCTCGTAAGCGTGTGGCCGCATCCCCGCCTGTACTCCAACATTGAAGTCGCGAATTCTGGCGGTGTCCCATAGCTTTCGTTCGTCGTTCGGTAGTGAACGTATCAGGTCAGCAAAATGGCGAATCGCCTCATCGGGATTCTTAGGCGATCTGGATAGTTCCAGATGAGCTTCATACATTCGGCGGATGCGGCCTACGTAAAGGGGGAAGATTCTTCGCCCCAATGCAGATACCAGAGGCTGGAGATCTGATCTGGATACGAGATCAAGGTCAACATTCAAGAAGATCGTTTCGGAATTCGACATCATAGTTTCCGTCCAGCGTCCAGCCGCTCGCTCTCGCGAAGCATCCTGTAAGGGCGCACACGAAGTGTGACGGGGTGCATCATCCTGCCGTCTCGCACCGCCGTGGCGCTGCTCGCGGCACGGACAGTGGCGATCGCCCAGGAAAGTGCTGGCGCTTGCCCAGTACGCTTTGTTGGCCGTTTTGTTGTTTGCCAGCCGCCTTTGTTTTCTCTTCAGGATTCAGAGGGAGTAGAGGGCTGATCGGCTATGAAACGCGCTACTCGATTGCCCACAATCGCGTAGCGGAACGGACGACCTTGGAGAGTCCTAATTGCTGCAAAGAAACCATACGCCACCATAAGAAATCCTCCGACAAAGATTGAGCCAAAGACCAGAAACGGAACCATGAACAGGAGGCCAAAAATGGGACTCACCGTTTGAGAGTCTGGGGAGGGCGCTGAGAACGGGATTGTGATGAAGGTGCCGAAGAACGAGAACATATAGCAACCCATGCCAATGAACCACGCCAAAATCATTACCAATTGATAGGCCAGGGCTTGAAGCGACTGGAATGCTACGTACTTCGACTTTTCTCGCTGAGTAACCCAGATGACAATCGGCGCGATGATTCCCATCATAGGCAGTAATGCTGATACATGCGACAACGCTGCCATGATGCGTTCGTCCTGGCTTGGCACGGGCATTTCGATGTCTGTCATTGATTGCTCCTCTGATTACCTTTGTAAGATGAAGTGAAATGCCCAACGGTTTTCGTTAGTGGAGCTGGGGCGGGCAAATTGATTCTAATTATACAACTCGCACAGCCCCTTCCACTCCGCAATCGACAAGGTCTCTGCTCTTCGCTTCGGATCGATGCCCGCGCTTGTAAGTAGGGTCTCTGCTTCTGCGGGTGGAATATGCAAGCCAGCGGAGAGTGAATTGCGCAGCGTCTTTCGTTTTTGACCAAAGCCGGCCTTGATCAGCTTGAAAAAAGTTTGAAGGGTTTCATTTGCGATAAGGGGATCTGGATAAATATCTATTCTTAAGACAGCCGAATCCACTTTGGGGGCCGGGAAGAACGCGCCGGCGGGGATGCGCGCCGCGATCTGCGGCTTGCCATACACTTGCACGCTCAGAGCGAGCAAACTTAAGTCTCCGGCTTTGGCACAGATGCGTTCCGCCACTTCCTTTTGAACGGTAAGTACGATCCTGCGCGGTTTGGGCTCGCTTTCAAGCAAATGCCTGAGGATCGCGGAGGTGATGTTGTACGGAATATTCGCGACGGCCAGGTAACCCGGCTGGTCGATCAATTCTGCAATGGGAAGTTTGAGGATGTCACCCTGCACGATCTTCACGTTTTGATACGGGGCGATGACTGCCTGTAGTGGGCCGAGCAGGTCCGGGTCCAGTTCGACCGCAACCACCTTTTGAGCAGAAGCAGCCAGGTAGCGTGTCAAACTTCCAAGACCGGGTCCAACCTCCAAGACAGAGTCATCCCTCTGAATCTCCGCGGCGAGCGCGATCTTTTCGAGTGCAAAATGATCCTGTAAAAAATTCTGGCCGAGCCGCTTATCCGCCCGCAGGCCATAACGCTTTAGGACAGCAGCGGCATTCAATGGGGAAATGCTCGAAAGGTCGCTCACTCGCAGACCACTTCTGTTTCTTCCTCTTCGGTGGTGCTGACTGTGACGGCTTCCGGCCATGTGCCTGCGTGGAAGCGTGCCACATAATCGCGCAAGATAGCGAAATCCACATCCCAGGTGAAAACTTCCTTTTCAAAGACCGGGTCATAGGTACGGTCCGACTTGAAGAGTTCCTGCGGGAAACTTGCGAACGCAATATTTCCTGCAGGCAGTTGCGTGCCCAGGCACGCGAATTGACTCAACTGTTCCGGAGAAAGGTCGGTCAGGATGTTATCCTGAAAGGATGTGATCAGATCGGGGAGCTTTGTGACCACAGTTGGGTTGGTAAGTTTTTTTCGTAAAGCGCACAGTACCATGTTCTGATTATCAATACGAGCCTCCCCGCCTTCCTTGCGGCTGCGTGCCACTTTGAGCGCTTGATCTCCGTTCAGATGATGCGTGCCAACTGGAAGGCCGGTATTCAGCGCATAATCTTCGTTGGGCACTTTCAGATCGATGCCGTTCACTGCGTTGACGACATTCACGAATGTGCGCATGTTGACGGAAATGTAATGATCGATGACTACGCCAAAATTGACGTTTAATGTAAGGGCCAGCAGGCCCGGGCCGGCACTGGGATCATCCCAATACTTGAAGCCATCGCCGGGTTGACCATATAAATACGCCTGATTTAATTTTTCATGATCCTGCCCGTCCAGGTTATCTGAAATATAAGGGATCTCCACCCACAGGTCGCGCGGGAATTCGAGCACGGTCACCTTGCGGTTCGAAAAGTCCACGCGTACAACACGGATCGCATCTGCCAGCCCGTATTGATAGGTATCTGAGCGCGAATCAGCGCCGACTGCGAGAATGGTCATCACACCCGCGCCTCCGCAGACCGGGATCGGCGTGTTTGTCGCGGGAATTGGAAAGGTGGGCGCAAGGGTCACCAGGCCCACCGAACTCAAGGTGCCCGGTGTGGGAGTCCAGGTGGCGGGCAGGGCGAGTGGCGTGAACTGTGGTACAGACGGTCCCAGCGGTCGCTCTGCATAGGTTTGATAGGTGTGAAATCCATAATAGCTAACGGACCCCAACAATAAACAGGCAAGCAATGAGAGAAATGAAAGGAACGTTTTTTGGGATCGCGACATGTTTATTTTAAGAAATATGGGATCTCTGCGGGCGCGGGCGCGAGAAAATAGACCGTCACCCAGCCCGTGGTTCCGGAATCGCCCTCGTCAAAACCCAGGTCGATCCATTTTGTGCGCGGCACACCGAAGGCAGTTTCGATGATCGGCCCACCGCCCGTATCGCCGATCGTGGCGATGCCGTATCCGGGGATATACACCTGCATACCGGCAAGATAACTATAGATCGAATAGTCCACGGCCACGATGCCTTTGCCGGCACGTGCACCGCTGGCCGTGCCATATGAACAGCCGTTGATGCCCGAATGACATGGTGAGTACCAGGTTGCGTACATTTCCACGGCAAGCCAGTAATCCTGAGGGATGCCACCTCCCACAGGGGCAAGCACGATCTGCAAACCGCCGGCAACGATACGCGCTTGCGGCTCGCGCAACACGACCCCCTCTTCCGTTTTGCGACTGACTTCATTTCCATCTTCATAGCGAATACGCGTGCGGACCATGGCGAGGCCGCTCAATCCGGGTTGGATGGTCTCCTCCTGCCCAAGCGGGATCTCCGGCGACTCGATCACTTGTGTGGTGAACGGGATCGGCTCCAACACGACGCTTACTGATTCATGGACTCGCACCACGCGGATCTGCCCATCGGGAGGCGGCGCTTCATTCTCAAGCGGGGAGCTGGTATCCAGCCCAATAAGCGGGATCCCCGCCTCGGCAAGCACCTCGCCAACCGTCCCCGCGGCGGAATGTACGGTGAGGACATCGTCGCCGACAAAAATGGACATGTCACGCGCCGGGGTATGGGTGATCGTCAGCGGCCCGTTGATGGGAGTTTCTGCCGGCGGATCGAGCAGGTCGTTTGCGAAAATTTGATAACCGGCTTCGGTGAGGGCACTCCCTACATCGAGCGCGGCAGATTGAATGACTTGCTGTCCATCTGCTGAGTTGACCGTAAGTGGCATGGCGCGGCGCAGTTGTATTTGGATGGAGTCCGCTTCAGGCACGGGTTGATCGAGGGGCAGAAGGATGCCGTTCGAAAAGACACGGTCGAACGGATGTGGCACGACCCCCGCCGCGGCAAGCAAATTCAGCGGCACGCGTTCTGTCGATTCAATTATATGGGTTTGCTCTCCATCCATGATCGTAATCCTGGATGGAGAGTTTGCCTGGCAGGCAAGCAGGATAAAGCTTAGCGAGAGAACCAGCCAGCGGAAGAATTTCATGAGTGTAATTATAAACTAACCTCTTCTTTGCGCTGAACGAAGCGTACCCTGGTGGCGAAGTTTGCTTTCAACCCCGAAGGGGTAAAACGATTTTAATCGTAGTTAGGCGTGAGAAGGGCAAACCCCGAACGGGTGATAAGGGTCTGTCATCCCTTCGGGATTTTCATATCAAATACGTTTGGTCGTTAGAATCATGGCATCCCTTCGGGATTGATTCCTAATTTACTAGACGTTGTCTCAAAAATGGATTCGTCATTGCGAGGAAGGCGCAGCCAGACGAAGCAATCCCAGGAATACGGCAGTATTAAGACCTGGATTGCTTCGCTACGCTCGCAATGACGGAGTAGGAGGTATTTTTGAGATGAGTTCTAGACAGGCCTCACAGCATTCAAAGTATAACGAATGAAATCGAGTGTTTCATTCAAGAATTCATCCCCGTTCCCATCCTGGGCGGCAATCGCTTTTTCGATCAAAGCCTTCCACGGACTGCCTAGCTCATCCTGTGCCCATTTCGTGGCGACGGGTTTAGAGACGATCGTCCCATGCTTTAATGCATGCAATGCCCTGCACATGGTGATGACCGCGAATGCGCGATCTCCGCTTTCGTGATCGCGTAGCCAGGATGGATCGTCCAGCATCGGAAACCACCATTCATGCAACACGTTCAACACAGATTGGCGAATGTCATACGGGCTGACCGGGTCGATCATGGATTTTGGGTCCGGGCCTTCCAACACGACTCCATGTTCACGGATGACGTGCCGTTGAATGACCCAGTCACTTCCCTGTAAGTCGACGCAAAATCTTGATTCATTAATCGTCGGATATTTCGCCTCAGAGGGCTCATACCGACGAAGTGCTTTGACCGGCAAATATAGGCCCTCCAGTTTTGATGCCCATTTCAATCCGCTGGCCCAAATGCGGTTATGCATGGCATCCAGTTCAGCGACCGTATTCTCTGAAAGCATGTTGCTGGTGACGACGAGAAAGTCAATATCGCTGCTTTTGGGATTGAAATCCCCGCTGGAAAGCGAGCCATACAGGTACATGCCAACGAATTCATCTCCCAGTATTTCCTTTACATCCGCCAGCAGCAAATGCAATATTTGATTGACACTGAAGTAAAGCGTGGGCCGGCTGTGCTTCAGTGTGTAACGCATGAAGTCCTGCGTTCCGTTCAAGTCTTCCGCTTTCACTTCGTGTCCAGCGTTCTGTCTGCCCGCAATTGCTCGTTCAATTAAAGGCCTCCAGTGAGCATTCAAATTACTCAGTGCCCATTCAGCTGCAACCCGTTTGGAGACGATCGCTCCATGCTGGAGGGTGTATAACATGCGGCAAAGAGAAAGGACGATGAAGGATTGATATCCACGCGGTTTTATTTGTTGAGCGGGATCGTCAAGCAGTGGATCTACCCATAACGGCAATACGTCCACTACCGAGCCTCGCAGTTCGTCTGCTGAAACCGAGTCGATCAATGTGTGCGGGCCGGGTCCTTCCAGGGTGACCCCTTTTTCCCGCAGGATGTGACGTTCAACATTCCAGTCACTTTTGTTGTGTCTCCAGTGCAGTCTTTCGCCAGGGCCTCTGTCCAGGTATGGATGCAGCATGTGGCCGGATCGGCGCAGTGCATTTTGTGCGAGATAGGTAACCTCCATCTGGATCGCCCACGGAGAATCGAAGGTTGCGATGCGATCATGCATCGCTTGCAATGCCGCAAACATGGACTCCGAGATGGCATCCTTTGCCACAACGAGCACGTCGATATCGCTATGCTCGTCGAAGTCACCGGTTGCCAGCGAACCGTATAAATACATACCCGCAAATTTTTCCTTCAGTATTTGTTTTGCGCCAACGAGCAAGGGTTCGAGAATGGCGTTGACATCATCATAAGGAGTGTATTGTTTATTAAGCATGGTTCATTCTCTGATGATCTTTCCGTCTTTGGCAATCCACACATCGGATGCAAAGCGTTCGATGAAGTAGCGGTCATGCACGACGGCCAGGATCGTCCCTTTGAAACCCGAAAGCGCTTCTTCAAAGCGCGCCCGCGAGGGGATGTCGAGGTGGTTGATGGGCTCGTCGAGCAGCAGGAAATTGCATCCCTGCGCGACGAGCAATCCCAGCTGCAGGCGGGCGCGTTCGCCATACGAAAGTTCGCGCGTGGGGCGCAATGGATCGTCGTCCTCGAATAGGAAATAATGCAGGAAGTTGCGCGCTTCGGTTTCGTTGAACGGTGCCACGCTTTGAATGGTTTGCAATGCGCTGAAATTCGGGTCGAGCAATTCCTGTTCCTGCGTCATGTATCCGAGCTTGATGTTTGCACCCAGTTTTATTTCACCTGCGAGGGGCGCGAGCTTCCCCGCGATCGTGCGGATGAACGTCGTTTTGCCTGTACCGTTCGCGCCTGTGAGCGCGATGCGCTGCCCTGCACGGATCTGAAGATTCAGCCCGCTTAATAATGGTTTCTCGTAGCCAATGGAGAGATTGTCTGTGAGAAGCACATTCTTGCTGGCGTTCTCGCCTGCTTCAAACTCGAGTTTCAATTGCCAGCTTGCCTTCGGCTTTTCGATGCGCTCATCGGACTCGAGATAGCGGTCCAGTTTTTTCTCGCGCGATAACGCCTTCTTTGCGACCTTCTTGGCGATACGACGCACACCGGGTGTGCCGGGAGTGGTGGTCATCTCCACGCGCAGAGATTGCTGTTTGGTGCGGTTGATGTCCTGCCTCATACGCTTGACCTCAACCACCTGGTCCTGGTATGCCGCGCGTTGCTTATCCTGCTCCCTGAGAAATTGGTCGAGATACTCGGAATAGTTCCCTTTGTATGCCCGGATCGTGTGCGACTCGGGATTCAAGTCGATGATCGAGGTAACTGTGTTGTCGAGGAAGGCGCGGTCGTGCGAGACGATGAGTGCCGCGCCTTGAAAACGATTGAGCCAGCCCTCGAGCCATTCAAGCATTTCGATGTCGAGGTGATTTGTCGGTTCATCGAGCAGGAGTAGTTGCGGTTCCTCCAACAGGACGCGTGCCAGCATCAGGCGCGTCTTTTGCCCGCCGCTCAGGTGCGAGACCGGCGTATCTGGCGAGAGGTGAGCCAGTCCCAATGAACCAAGAACTGCTGATGGCTGGACGCTGACCGCTGAAAGCTGCGTCAGCGCCGAGTCGTATTTTTCTTGAAGCTCAGAGTCATCCGGATTTTGCGACAATGCCGCGGCCAGGGATTCGATCTCAGCGGCCGGGTCTGTTTGGGCCGATGCCCCAGTTTCGAGCGCCGCGTGAAGCGTCTGTTCGGGAGGCAGGTCGATTCCCTGGGCAAGATATCCAATGCGGAGGCCGGGGCGCGTCGAAGCGACGATCCCCGAATCTGGTTTTTCGAGGCCCGCGAGGATGCGCATGAGGGTGGTCTTGCCCGAGCCGTTGGGACCGATCAGGCCGATGCGTTCGCCCGCGGCGATGTTGAAATTGATGTTTTGCAGGATCGGCTGGATGCCGTAATTTTTATGAAGATTGTGGATGCTAAGCATAATGACTCCTGTAGTTAAATAGAAAACCGAGGGCAAGCCCTCGGCTGGAATCTTAATAGAATACAGCAGGTGTGTGCCCTAAAAAACTTGGTTGACTACAGGCTGTCCGTCATTCGCTGCGCTCCTTTGATTAGCGCTGAAATTATATCACCGACTTTATTTTTATTGGGAGAGGGTGATGAGAACAAGCAGGCTGCCGGAATTGTCGTTCAAACGGGTATCGTTGATGCCCAGCTGCAGATAACCGGATGCCCCCATGGGTTGCCTGAATTGATTACCCACAAAGAACGGATCGCCATCCCCGATTTTGCCGATCAGGGCGGCGTGCGACACGCCCATGATTACATTGCAACTGCAATTTGGGTCTCCCCCGGAACCGATCCCGTCATACCCCTCGGCCGACCACGGTCCCCATGAACCAAACACATATTGGATCATGAGTATGTCGCCCGGTTGAATGAGTACCTCTGTATCAAGCCAGGGTTCGCTGGCGTGGACTCGAACCTCCAGGCTTAACGCCTGATGTTTTGTTTCATTGGCCGGAGCTGGGAGCCACCATGGGGGCAATGTACATGAGACAATTGATGTGGCGATAAGCGCAATGAAAATAAGAATGATCGGGTTGGTTTTTTGTGACATGCTTTATACCTCTGGTTCGTATGAGTGGATGGGACTTGGACTCCCGGTCAAAACCGAAGACTGTCTGCTTGTCGGCCGCAAAGCGGCTCATCCAAACCATTTCTTCAATCTTTCCATCTCGAAGGCGCGTTTTTCGTTCATATATTGATCTGTTTTTCGTAAAATACGCTGAGCGGATCTTCCTTGTACTCTCCAAACAGGGAGATGCTCTTGAAGCCCCAGCCTTCATACAGTGCAATTGCATCCAGCTGGTGAATGCCCGTTTCCAGCCGCAGGATGCTTACTCCATTTTCTTTTGCATAATTCGACAAATGCTCGAGCATCGATTTTGCCAGCCCGAGGCCGCGGAACGCCGGGCGCACATACATGCGCTTCACTTCGCCATATTCTTTACCAAATAATTGCATCCCGCCGCATCCTGCGGCTTTGTCATCGTGACGCGTGACAAAAAACGCGACGTTCTGTTTGAGCAGCTTTTCAATGCTGTACCCGTGACGGCTTTCGCTGGGATAGTATGGGGCCAATTCGCCCTCAAGCTCCTCGATCAATCGGATCGCATCCGCTGTATCGGGCCGCTCTGCTGTAATGATTGTTGGCATGGATTATCTCTAGGAGAGTGTCTGAAAGTCTTTTTTACCACAAAGGCACGAAGTCTCAAAGGCACTAAGAAAAAACTTCGTGGCTTCGTGCCTTTGCCGTCTCGCATGATTTGCTTAGCAAATCACGTGCCGCCGTGCTACGCGGCACGAACGGTGTGACTTGGTGGTGTGGTTTTCAGGCCCTTTCAAAGTTTTAACTTATCCAAACCACTTCTTCAATCGGTCTGTCTCGAAGGCGCGTTTCTCGTTCATATATTGAGAGGTTGCCTCCGTGAGCATCACTTCCGGCTCCGGCTCGGCCATGAAATGGCCGGTCACCATCATGGCCTGCCCCGCGCCCACTTCCAGATAACAACCGCCTTCGCCCTTGAAGGTCGCTTCGGCTTTTTGACCATTGAATTCAGAGGCGATGCGCTCCGCCACGGTCTCTCCCATGGCCTCGGCGAACACGCCGGCTTTCGGCAGAGGCTTGCCGTTCGGCATCGCGATCTGTACGACATCGCCAATTGCATACACGCCGGGGAATGATGTCTCCAATGTGCGCGCGTTCACCGTGACCCAGCCAGTGGTATCGACCAATCCGCTTTGCTTGACGACTGCAGGGGGTGTGTGAGGCGGGACCCCGAACAAAAGGTCGAAGGACCGGCGTTTGTCCGCGAATACCACTTCGCCGGCTTCAATGTACGTGGCTTTGTGATTTGGCAGGAAGGTGATTCCCTTATCCGTGAGGCGGCTTTCGATCGTGTCGCAGCTTGCCTGGCCGAGGATGGGGATCGACATCGGCTGAGGAGAAAATACCTCGACGCTCGCTTTGACACCGCGCGCTTTCAGCGAGTCGTTGATCAGCAGGGCCATTTCAAACGGCGCCGGCGAACACTTGTAAGGAGCGCCGAAGATGCCTATTAATATTCTTCCTTCTTTAAGCTCTTTCAATGCCCGGGCAGCGCGCGGGATGTCCTGCGCGTCATATACATTGTAGGCATGTTCCTGGAAACCCTTAATTGCCTGTGGTGCAAGGTCAGCTCCGAGGGCTACGACCAGCGCGTCCGCTTCGATACGATTGCCGCCAACTTCAGCAGATCGACTTTTCGGATCAATGCTCGACACCGAATCACGGATCACGCGTACCCCGATCCTGGTGAGGCTTTCGAGCGGCCTCTGACCTTCCTCCATCGGCGAACCACCGACGAGTTCCCAAGTCTTGCGGAATCCCACCATGAAATGGGCGCGCCGGTCGACAAGGGTAACTTCCACGTCCGCGCCAAGTTTTTGTTTAAGGCGATGCGCCGTTGCAATGCCACCGAAACCGCCGCCCAGGATCAAAACTTTTTTCATAATATCCGTCTCCATCATCTAAACTTTTCCTTGAGTGTACACAGAAAAGGATGATTTTGAAAGACCGAAATTGCACGTTGAAAAATGTGAACAAATTGAGTACACTCATTCTGATCTTAAATATCAACATGGAGAAATCGATGAATAAACGTTGGTTCGTGATTGTGATATTACCCGCACTATGCATGACACTTTCGGCCTGCGGTCAAAAAGGGCCTGTGACAAAATTTGAAGTGAACATGACGGAGTTTACTTTTTTACCTTCTGAATTCACGGT
>CAZJYB010000073.1:0-19637 GCA_964549865.1 uncultured Anaerolineaceae bacterium | reverse complement strand
TAGATACCTTTGGCGACCTGGGCATCCTTGTTAACAATGCAGGGATTACGCGCGACCAGCTCATTATGCTGATGCCGGAAGCGGATTGGGACGCAGTCATCAATACGAATTTAAAAAGCACCTTCAATTGCTCAAAGGCCGCGGTCAAACACATGATGCGCAAACGCGTCGGGCGTATCATTAATATGGCTTCCGTGGCCGGCCAGATGGGTAACCCGGGGCAGACAAATTATTCTGCATCCAAAGCAGGTCAGATCGGTTTCACCAAAGCGCTGGCGCGCGAGGTCGCGGCACGCAATATCACGGTCAACGCGATCGCGCCGGGTTTTGTGGACACTGAGATCCTTGACGGCATGACACCCGAAATACTCGAAGCAGCCTTGAAGATGGTCCCCCTCGCGCGCAAGGGCAAACCGGAAGAGATCGCGTACGCCGCCGCGTTCCTCGCCTCAGACGAAGCCGCCTATATTACCGGCCAGGTTCTGGGTGTGGATGGCGGCATGGCGATGATGTAGACCAGGAGCAGGAATGACCGAAGAAATACACGGAAAAACCACCGTTTCGTCCGAAGTGCTCACCACCATTGCGCGTCTTTCTGCGTTGAGTGTGCCGGGTGTCAGCAGGCTCGCCCCCGTCTCTGGAGGCGTGAATCGCCTCTTTAAACGCGGGGCAGGCGACGGGGTGAGAATTGAGACGGAGGAGAACGTTGTTTACGCAGACCTGCATCTTGTCCTCAAGCAGGATGTGAATATCCGCGAGGTCAGCCGCAACATTCAGCAAAACGTGACGCGCGCCATTAAGGAAATGGTGGGTATGGATGTCGGTCACGTGAACATCCACATTGAAGATATAGATTACGAGGACAACGAGGCCTGAAAGCATGAAACCCCGAACCAGGGCGCGCGCGCTTGCCCTGCAAGCACTTTATGAAATTGACCTTTCGAATCATCCTCCAGCCGAAGTATTCAAAACCCGCCTGGAGGAGACTTCGCTTTCAGATGACCTGGCAGAGTTTGCAAGAAAGATCATCTTTGGCGTTCTCCCGCTTATACCAGAACTCGATCACTTAATTGCAAAGTACGCGCCCGAATGGCCGCTCGACCAGATCGCGGCAGTTGACCGCAATATTTTGCGGCTGGCCTTTTGGGAATTTGCCGTGCAGCACGAAACGCCCCTCAAAGTTGCCATCAATGAAGCCGTGGAGCTCGCAAAGCTTTACGGCTCGGATTCTGCGCCGCGCTTTATCAACGGCGTGCTCGGCGCCCTGGCAGATCATGAATATGAATTGAAAGAGATCCTGAAAAATAAAGCGGCAAAGCTCGCTTTAAAAACGGAAACGTAAAATGGAA
Organism: uncultured Anaerolineaceae bacterium; assembly: GCA_964549865.1. Taxonomy (GTDB): domain Bacteria; phylum Chloroflexota; class Anaerolineae; order Anaerolineales; family Villigracilaceae; genus Villigracilis. The sequence goes on along the minus strand of CAZJYB010000073.1, from coordinate 18,288 downwards.
ATTCTCGGCATCGGTATAAACGAACTTGTATTTATAGTCATCATCGCCCTGATCGTACTCGGCCCAAAGGACATGCAAAAAGCGGGGAAGACCATTGGCAAGTGGCTGCGTGACATTGTGACATCCGATGGGTGGAAGGTTTTCCAGCAGACTTCGCGCGAACTGCGCACCCTGCCCAACAGGCTCATGCGTGAAGCGAACGAGGAATTGAACGAGATCAACAACGAGATGAGGGGCGCTTCAGGCGCCACCCCAAAACGGCCCAACAGCCCAAATCCCATCCCGCGCTCGCAACCACTGCCGGACAATCAGATTGCGCCGCTTAGAGCTGAACCAAAAACGGAGGAGGATGACCAGGAAAGCAATGCGTAATTTTTTCAGCGGGCTGTGGCGAGTCATCCTTTTTCCATTTCGACTCATTTTTTCTATCATCACATTTCCGTTCCGCATGGTCGTGCGGTTCCATCGATTCCTGAATACCGAGCCTGAAGAACGCCCGATCACCGAGGTATTCGTTGACCTGGCCACAAATTCAGATACGCGCCAGATGATGTGGGACCAGGTGGAAGCGCTGCGCATGCACCTGTTTCGCGCGTTGATCGCGCTTGCACTTGCCGTGGGAATCTCATTCTTTTTTACACAAAGAATCATTGACTTTCTCGCACTTCCTGTGGGCGGGTTGCATACACTAAAGGCCATCGAGGTAACCGAGTCGGTGAGTGTGTTCATGCGCGTGGCGTTGCTCTCCGGCATTGCACTGGCCATTCCCTACATTGCATTTGAGCTCTGGTGGTTTGCCGCCCCGGGATTGAAACCGCGCGAACGCAAGCTGGGACTGGCTGGAATTCCTTTCGCGGCCGTTTTCTTTTCAGGCGGTGCAGCTTTTACATACTTTGTAATGCTCCCCACAGCATTGCCTTTCCTGATCAATTTCATGGGGATCAAAGCAGAACTGCGTCCACAATCCTATTTCTCGTTCGTAACCGGGTTGATGTTTTGGATCGGCATGGCCTTTGAATTCCCGCTGGTGATCTATGTATTGTCCGCAATTGGCTTTATCAAGCCACAGATCCTTGCCCGGCAGTGGCGCCTGGCGATCGTTATTATCGCCATCATTGCGGCAATCATCACACCCACCATTGACCCGGTTAACCAGGGGCTGGTCATGGCTCCCATGATTTTGTTATACTTTGTCAGCATCGGCCTGAGTTATATCGCCTACGCCGGGCGAAAGAAGGACAATGCCGAGGACGAGAAGGCAGATCTTGAAAATGGTTCAGGCCGGGGCGGCGCGTGAAGCGTCCGTCTTCCTGAGGAGAGAGCATGAAAGCGAAACCATCCCTTTATCACCGCATCCTATTTGTCGCGCTTGCCTTATTTATGGCAGGTCAGGCATGCACGTTTTCCTTGTTTCAAACGCCCGGCATCCCCGGTACATCCACACAAACCCCCATTGCGGCTGGCCCCTCTCCCACCGCGCGCCCGGTGGCGCAAACGACTTTCGTTGTGGCGATACCGGAACCTCTCCAGCCAAATGAAACCCTTGCTCTGGCGATCCTGGATGAAGTGACTGGGCTTTCCTTGAACGCCACATATTATCCAATGAGCGCGCGTGACGCGTTCACCTACACCGCAGTTTTGCCATTACCCCAGAACTCGGTAATGAAATATCGTTATGTCAGGCGCGGCTCTTCCCAAATTCCCGAAGATACCGCACTGGGTAGCGCAATCCGATATCGTATGGTTTATGCCATTGGGCCCGGCGAAGTTCAGGATATCATTTCAGATTGGGGTGATAAATCCTATGCCCGTCCCATGGGAACCATTATGGGTCAGGTGCTTAATGCTGATACCGGCGCGCCATTGCCCAGCATGCTGGTCACCGCGGGTGGAGTGCAATCCATAACTGATTCGGTCGGTCGCTTTGAATTAACCAGCCTGCCCGTTGGTACGCACAACTTGATCGCGTACAGCCTGGATGGCATGTACCAGCCATTTCAGCAAGGCGCGGCGGTTGGTGAAGGGAAAATAACGCAAGTCGATTTACGTGTAAAGCCATCACAGCTCGTGAGCGTCACCTTCAACGTGACCGTCCCCGCTGAAACCGTGCCGGGTGTGCCGGTTCGCATCGCCGGGAACATTCTGCAACTGGGAAATACCTTTGCCGACTTGCAAGGCGGGCTGAGCACAAACACAGATCGCATGCCGGCCATGGCCCTGCAAAGTGACGGAGGATATTCTGCGACGCTAAGCCTGCCGGTAGGCACCCACATCCAATACAAATACACGCTGGGTGACGGTTTTTGGAACGCCGAACATTTACAGGATGGACAATGGGTGTTGCATGATTTTATTGTGCCGGCACAAGATATTGTTTTTCAAGACGCCGTTGTCACCTGGACGGCCGGCAATTCTTCACCGATCCTTTTTGAAGTGACCATCCCTCCGATAACACCGGCCGGGGATATTATCTATATGCAATTCAATCCATATGGCTGGACGGAACCCATCCCGATGTGGCCGCTTGGCAACAATCGATGGGCGTATAAATTGTACAGCCCGCTGAATATGCTTGGCTCATTCGGATATCGCTACTGTCGGAATGGCCAATGCGGAAGCGCCGATGACCTGGAAACATCCGCCCCATCCACAACGGGTCGCCAGGCGATCACCAGCCTCACGGGCCAGGACATTCAAGATACGATCGGCGCTTGGAACTGGTTTGAAAATCCCGAACCGGTCACATTGGTTGGCGCAAGCATTACCCCGCGTGCTAATTTTGTTGCAGGCGTGGAATTCCAATCCACCTTCCAACCGAACTGGTCCTACTTCATGCCCCAGGCACTTACCAACACCCGGGCAGTTGGGGCAAATCAGGTCGTCTTTACGCCGAGTTGGACATTTGCAACCCTTTCACCGTTGACCCTGAATCCCCTGCCCGGACAAGACCCACTCTGGATCGACTCTGCGATCATGATCTCACAAGCCCGCGCATTGGGACTTAACGTTGCAATCTTTCCCACGCCGCATTTTCCCGCATCTTCCTCAAGCTTCTGGCTGAGCGCGCCACGAGATGCACAGTGGTGGCAGACGTGGTTCAACCGTTATCGCGCCTTCGCAGTCAATTATGCCGACCTCGCCACCCAAACCGGCTCACAGGCTCTCATCCTGGGCGGTGATTGGATCGCGCCTGCCTTACCCGGCGGAAAGTTGCCGGATGGCAATCCATCGAATACACCGGCGGATGTGGAAGCACAGTGGAAGTCGATCCTTACAGAAGTGCGGGCCCATTTCAGTGGATCGGTTTACTGGGCATTGCCGTATACAAAAGCAAGTATTGAAGCCCCTTTAAATTTCCTTCAGGATGTGGATGGGATCTACCTGTTATGGTCCGCCTCGCTCTCCACAAACCCAAGCGCGACCAAGGCGGATTTTGCCAACGAGGCCGCAAGAATTTTGGATAACGAGATCTCACCCCTGTCTTCCCTGGTGAACAAGCCGGTGATCCTTGCCATCGCCTATCCATCGGCAGATGGCGCCGCCAGTGGATGCATCGCGAATGGCTCTGGTGGTTGTTTGGATCTGGCAGCTTTAAGCAGACCCAATGCAGATATCGGCTTTGTAAACCTGAACCTGCAAACACAGGCCGATATTTATGAGGCGATCCTCACCGCCGTCAACGCGCGCCCGTGGATCTCCGGCTTCATCAGCCGCGGATTTTTCCCCCCCGTGGCACTCCAGGACAAATCCACATCTGTTCACAGCAAGCCTGCCGCGGATATCCTGTGGTATTGGTATCCGAGAATGCTGGGCGTCATTCAATAAATAAAACGTTCCGAAATTAAACGTCCCGAAGGTTTATTTCGAGTAATATAAGTTTCTGACGCCAACCTTCGGGACGGTACATGTGATAATGTCTAACAGCCAATCGCTGGAGGAATAATGAAAACAGCAGGCAAGATCGTGGGTCGAATTCTGATCGGCGTATTGATCCTGGTATTGATCGCGGGCGCAGGAGGAATGTTCTACTTTAGATCGTACCTGCCGGATACCGTCGCGCCGCAATCGTTTCCGCAGATCGACGGTGAAATCAAGGTGGATGGCCTCGAGGGTTCCGTGGATATCTATCGCGATGCGATGGGCATCCCCCATATTTATGCAGCTACATCTCACGATCTGTTCTTTGCACAGGGATACGTCCATGCACAGGAACGGTTCTGGCAAATGGACGCCTGGCGTCATATTGGCTCCGGCCGCCTCTCTGAAATGTTCGGAGGCGGGCAGGTTGAAACAGACGCCTTCCTGCGCACACTAGGCTGGCGTCAGACCGCCGAAGCGGAATGGGATGAACTTGGCCCGGAATCCAAAGTTATTTTGCAGGCTTATGCAGACGGCGTGAATGCCTATCTCAAAGACCACAACGATACGGCGCTGAGCCTTGAATATGCCGTACTCGGTTTGCTCAGCCCGGATTACAAGATCGAGGCATGGACCCCGGTCCATTCGCTGACCTGGGGCAAGGCCATGGCCTGGGACCTGCGCGGCAACATGGGCGAAGAGATCGAACGCGCCGTGATGCTCAAGACCTTTACGCCAGAACAGGTAGCTCAACTCTTCCCTACTTATCCGCAAGATCATCCTGTAATCGTTAATAACATTGGCGATGGCACGGCATCCACGCGTTTGAACGTTTCAACGTTTGAACGTTCAAACGTGCCGACACAGGCACTCGAAGCCATTGAAAGCAATGTTGCTTTGGTAGATGGTTTTCTCGGCCCATGGAATGACGGCGTCGGTTCGAACTCGTGGGTTGTTTCCGGCGAGCATACCTCCACTGGCATGCCCTTGCTGGCCAACGATCCGCACCTGAGCATTCAAATGCCTTCCATTTGGTTCCAGGTGGGTTTGCATTGTGTCGAAAAAACGGACGATTGCCCTTTTGAAGTTGCCGGCTTTTCCTTTGCCGGCGTGCCTGGCGTGATCATCGGTCATAACGATAAGGTCGCATGGGGCTTTACCAACGCTGGCCCGGATGTGATGGACCTGTACATCGAGAAGATCAATCCGGAAAACCCGGATCAATATGAAGTGAACGGCGAGTGGGTGGACTTTACAACTCGTGAAGAAACAATTCAAGTCGTGGGCGGTGAAGCAATTACGATCACCGTACGCGCTACGCGTCATGGCCCTGTCATTTCAGAGACCTACGGTCCTTTGAAAGACGAGAATGATACAAACGACGCGGAGTTCGAAGCATTCAAGGATCGCGCCGGCGTGCCCCTGCCAGAGCAATACGCCATCGCGCTCGCGTGGACGGCTCTAACTCCCTCCACCCCATTCGAAGCGATCTGGGGATTCGACCAGGCGCAAAATTGGGATGACTTCCGCGAGGCCGCGCGCAATTTCCATGTACCCGCGCAAAATCTTTTATATGCAGATATTGAAGGCAATATCGGTTATCAAATGCCCGGCGACATTCCCATTCGCGCCAAAGGCGATGGCACGGTGCCTGTGCCGGGCTGGACTGATGAATATGAATGGATAGGCTTCATCCCATTCGATGAAGCGCCCTATACGTTCAATCCGGCGGAGGGCTATATCGCAACCGCCAACAACCAGATTCAACCGAACGATTATCCCTACCTCGTCACCTATGACTGGGATTATGGTTTCCGTGCGAATCGCATTGTCAACATGATCAACACAGCACCGGATAAAATTGACATTGCCTACATCCAGCAAATGCAAGGAGATGCATACGATGCGAACGCAGCGACCTTCGTCCCGCTTCTTCTGGATCTGGATCCAGAATTCGCAAAACCCAACGAAGCCACTGCATTTGACCTGTTAAGGAATTGGGACTACCAGGCCCAGGCAGACTCCGCGCCCGCCGCGGTATTCAACGCATTTTGGCGTCACTTGCTGCAAAACACTTTCAACGACGACCTGATCGAACGCTATTGGCCCGACGGCGGCTCACGCTGGAACGAAGTCATGCGCAACATGGTTCATGACCCGGACAATTTCTTCTGGGATGACAAGACCACGGCCGATGTCGTCGAAACGCTGGATGACATCATGAGGGAATCTTTTGTAGATGGGGTTGCCGAGCTCGAGGACATGTTCGGAAACGATGTGCTCAAATGGAATTGGGGAGATATGCACGCAGCCACCTTTCAGAACACCACCCTGGGTGAATCCGGTGTCTTTCTCATCGAGGACCTGCTCAACCGCGGGCCTTTCCCTGTAGGCGGAGGTGAAGCCATCGTCAACGCAACCGGCTGGTCTGTAAAAGACGGCTATCAGACGAACTGGCTCCCCTCCATGCGCATGATCGTGGACCTTGGCGACCTGGATAACTCTCTAACAGTTCACACAACTGGAGAGTCGGGTCATGCCTATCATCAACACTACGACGATATGGCCCCGCTCTGGGCAGACATTCAGTATTATCCAATGTGGTGGGAACAAGAATCAGTCATCGATGATGCGGAAGGGCATTTGAAGTTAGTGCCGTGATGGACTACGTTACGCCGGCAGTCCCACAGGGATGCTTCGCGATTGAATTGCCGGCGCAACTTTTGTTAACTGTCATTTTTTAGCTTCAAGGCAACAAATCCCCCAACGATCAGACCGAGATACCCTGCCATCAGGTCGATCAGGTCAAAAGTGCGCTTTGCAAAATATTTTTGCGAGAATTCCTCGAGTGCAATCAGCAGGGCCAGGGTCAGGCCGATCGAGAGCGCGACCAGTTTCGGGGTCCGGGCTGGAAGCGAGCGAATAAAAGCCAGGGTAATGAAAAAGTTCAAGAGGCCATACAAGACAAAATGACCGAGTTTATCCCCATATGGAAAATCATAAATACTTTTTAGATGGCGCGGCAGATTTCCCGTGTCCGCAAGAACAATGACCAGAATAATAAAAAGAGTGAAAAGAATTGCAATACGCTTCATAAAAAAACAGGCCGGGCTTGCGACCGGCCTGGATAATTATTTCTTTTCTTTTGCTTCGCGGCGCGCTTTCCACCCTTCATATACCATCGGCAGAATAGAAAGCAAAATAATGGCGATGATCACATACTCAAAATTCTCCTTCATGAATGGGATGTTGCCAAAAAAATATCCCGCAAACGTAAAGAGTACCACCCATACAATGCCGCCTACAATGTTATAGGTAACGAAATAGCCGTAGGTCATTTTGCCAATGCCTGCCACGAACGGCGCAAACGTACGTACGATCGGCACAAAACGGGCCAGGAAGATGGCTTTACCGCCATGCTTTTCAAAAAAGGCGTGCGTCTTTTCAAAATATTCCTTTTTGATCCATTTGATGTTGTACGCCCGTTCACCCAGATAATGACCGATGGAATAATTAACCGTATCGCCAAGAATGGCCGCAACGATCAACAGCCCGGTAATATACCAGACGTTCAACGAACCAAGCGCCGCGAACGTGCCCGCCGCGAACAGCAATGAATCGCCGGGCAAAAATGGCATGATGACCAGGCCCGTCTCAACGAAAATTACAGCGAACAAAATCCCATACGTCCACGCGCCATACTGGCCGATGACGGTTTGCAAATGTTCATCCAGATGCAGGAACAAGTCGATCAGGTAGCGGAACAGGTCGATCAGAAAATTTACGATTTCCATTTATAAAACTCCCAGTCAATTTTTTGTCCAACGGGCGCAGATTATACACCGCTTTTTTTCTTCCCCTCAGTGCGGCCCAGCCACTCGCCGGCGATCAGAAAAAACACGCTGCCGATCGTGCCAAACCCAAGGTGCAATGAGCCAAGCAGGAAAAAATTCCAGCCGCGCCACGTGCCGATCCATTGGCCAATGAAAAAGCCCAAAATACTTAATCCAAAATACAGTAATAAACGCCAGCCATTTCCGCCGCGTATGAAATGATACAACGCGCCGTAAAGCAGTGCGATCAGCAAAGCAAAGAGAAGAGTGGGGAAAGTCATTGAGAGAATAGATAAATTAGCAAAAGCGACTACGCGCAGCGCCTCATTGGATGATCCCGCCTCCGACCATCACATCGCCCTGATAAAACACTGCCGCCTGACCCGCAGTCACATCCCGGACAGGCGCATCAAACCGCACCCTTACCTGCTCCCCTTCCAGCGGGATAACCAACGCCTCCACCGCTTTCGCGGTATAGCGTATCTTCACTTGTGCACGGAATGATTCGCGCGGCGTATCGCCGGAAAGCCAATTGACATCGCGCGCAGTCAATTCAGAAAAACCAAGTTCTTCCTGTGTTCCCACGACAAGCACATTATCTGCGGCTTCCTTTGTGAGCACGTATAACGGCAGCGGCGAGGCGATATTCAGTCCCTTACGCTGGCCAATGGTGTAATTTACCAACCCGTTATGTTGACCGATCACTTTTCCTGCACGCGTAACAATTTCGCCGGGCTTGAACATTTCAACCGCGTTGCGCTGCAGAAAATTTCGATAATCGTCTCCCGCCAGAAAACACAAGTCCTGCGAATCTTTTCGTGAAGCGGTTGACAAACCAAAAGACTCGGCGATCGAGCGAATCTCCGGCTTCGGGTAATCTCCCACCGGGAACAGTGCGTGCCTGAGCTTGTCCTGGCCCAACACATGCAAAACATAAGACTGATCCTTGGAAGGGTCGACTGCGCGCAGCAATTTTGACTGCCCATTTTCTGCGCGTTGAATTCTCACGTAATGACCCGTGGCCATATAATCCGCGCCCAAAGCGAGCGCATGGTTGAGCAGAAAGGTCCAGCGAATTTGACGGTTGCACATCAAACACGGATTGGGTGTTTCACCGCGTGCATATCCATCGAGGAAGTATTGCACCACGGTTTCACGGAAGACATCCCTGGCGTCGATCACATAAAAGGGAATATCAAGCTTTGCCGCCACGCGACGCGCCTGCGCCATCGAATCGGGCGTACAACAGCGGTTGGACTGCTCCTTGCCCGGCTCAGACCACAACCGCAGCATCATACCGGTGACTTCATAGCCCTGCTGTTTAAGCAGGGCTGCGGCCACTGAGGAATCCACACCGCCAGACATGGCGACTACAGCTTTTTTGTTACTCATGATGACGACCATTATAAACGAAAGACATTCTCCCCGCCTGCCTGCTTGAATATGGGGATGTTCGATAAAATCCAACATGGAAATTGAAAACAGGAGACAGGCGGGCATCCCACCCAGTATATAAGGGCCTGATAAGCAGGGATGCATGGAATTGGAAATGCAAGTAAAATAGATGGCAGCAATACGGATAAAGAGACGAGCAAATGCTCGTCTCTTTATTGAAGGATTAAACCCAGAGGCATGCCAGATGAATGGATTGAAAAATTTCAAGGCACAGGCGATCATCTTCGACAAGGACGGCACTCTCATTGACTTCGATGCCATGTGGGGTGGATGGGTCGTTTATTTATCAGGTCAACTTCACCTCGCCAGCGGACTGAATGTTCAGGAGGCTCTTTGCCTTGCCATGGGATATGACCCTGAAAACACAAAAGTGCTGTCGAATGGAAAACTGGCATCGAGACCCATGTCACAACTCCGCAGCCTCACAATTGAGGTGATGCAGTCTCTTGGATTGAATACCGAAGAGGCAGAACAGGCAGTAGAAAAGGCGTGGTGCGTCCCAGACCCGGTAAGGCTGGCAAAGCCGCTTACCGATATGCGCGCCCTGTTCGGTCAGCTTCACATCCAGAACATCAAGATCGGCATTGCCACAGCCGACGACCGCGCTCCCACACAGGCGATGATCGAGGCATTCGATATCGAAGAATTCATCTCAGCGATGGCTTGCGGTGATGACGGTTTGAGTACAAAACCGGCTCCCGATATGGTATTGTCCATCTGCGAAAGAATGAAGATCGACCCCGCCCGGGTGATGGTGATCGGTGATACGGTCTCAGACATGAAAATGGCGCGCGCTGCGGGTGCCGGGTTGGTCGTTGGCGTGCTCTCCGGTGTGTCCTCGGCAAGGGATCTATTGCCGCACGCAGATGTGTTGATCGAATCTGTGGATGAATTGCACGCCCTTTTACAGGTATTCACGGATCAAAACTCTCTTCAGACCAAAAACGGTCTCAACCCCGATTTTGCATTCTAATTTTCAAAAGGAAAAGATTAATGGATATTCTGGTTGGCACATCTTCAATAGAGCAGCACAGCGCCCAGCTTGATTCAAGCCAGTACACGCGCGAATCGATCAAAAAGTACGAGGATATTTTTGGACGCAATTTCATCAGCACCGGCGGGCTGGAGAGTACACGCGCGATCGCCAAATTATTGGATCTTAAGCCTGGAATGAAAGTATTGGATGTTGGCAGCGGAATTGGCGGTTCGGCATTTCACATGGCACAGGAATACGGTGCACAGGTGCATGGACTCGACCTGTCACACAATATGCTTGCCATCGCAAACGAACGATTAATTGAATTAAAACTGGGATCGCTGGTGTCTTTTGAGTATGGAGATATCCTGGAAGCCGATATTGAATCGAAATATGACGTACTATACAGCCGCGATGCCTTCCTGCACATTGAAGATAAAGCGCGTCTGTTCAAGACGCTGCTGCGCGCGCTCAAACCCGGCGGCCTGCTTTTCATTTCGGATTATTGCTGGGGCGAAGGCCAACACAGTGCCGAGTTTCTTGCATATGTCGCGCAGCGCCGATACGCCCTTCATACCGTCCGGGAATATGGCAGGTTCATTGAAGAGGCCGGCTTCAAGGAAGTGCAGGCCATGGATAAGACGAAGTTATTCGGCGACTACCTGCACGCGGAACTGGAACATCTGCCAAATGACGGTTCCCTCCCTGAAATCAGGCAATCGTGGAACGAAAAGATCGTTCGCAACCAGCGCGGGGAACAGGGTTGGGGCTGGTTCATGGCAAGAAAATCAAATTAGGGCTGCGTTTAATTTGGGTTAAATGAATGTCTCCCCGTATGATACGGGGAGACATTTTTACTGTTACTTATTTCAACCGTCTCGCCGTGCGGACCAGGCCAACAAACTCATCCATTGCATTGTCGCGATAGAGATATTCATGGATGCGTTCTGCCTCGTGGTACACATCCTGCATGGAACTTTCATCTGCCCAGTAACTCTCCTTGAGGATCTCGGCGTATTCTGCAACGATCACTGCCCGCTGGAAATACGGGTCGGCTTCGCGGAAATCATAGGCCAGTTGGCTCGCGTCATAATCCTGGGAGATCTCAACGACCTGATGCGTATCAGGGTCTTCCCAGCGCATGAATACGGTCGCGAGACGGCCGTATGAATCCGAGTACAGCTTGACCTCGTACAACGCCGTGACGGAATGGCCTGCACCGATCTCTCCCGCGTCCACTTCGTTGTCGCGAAATTCATCATCCGCGACAGCGCGGTTTTCATACCCAACCAGCCTGTAACTCTTGACAACTTCAGGATTGAATTCGACCTGCACTTTGGCATCCATTGCAATGGTCTGCAATGTGCCCGTGATCTCATCGATGAAGAGTTTTCGGGCCTCGTCAATATCATCCACGTAGGCATAGAATCCATCCCCGTTATCGGCCAGCTGTTCCATGAGCGTGTCATTGTAATTATCCATGCCGAAGCCGATGGTGGTGAGTGTAACACCCTCATCCAGGTAACGCGAAATTTCATCCAGGATCTCATCTGCTTCAGTGTTTCCTACATTTGCAACACCGTCAGATAGCAGAATAACGCGATTGATCCCATCAGACATAAAGGCTTCCATCGCCATGCCATAGCCAAGACGCAGGCCCGCGGCGGCATTCGTTGCATCTTCCGGCTCGAGGTTGTAAATCGCCTCGAGAATCTCTCCTTTTTCAGAACCCGGTGTGGGTCCAAGAACGACGCGGGCATTTGATCCATACACAACGATGCTGACCGTGTCATTCCGATGCAATTGCTCCACAAGCAACTCAAGAGATCTTTTGACGAGGCCCAATCTGTTGTCTTGAGCCATCGAACCGGAGACATCAATTACAAAAGTGAGCGCAGCATCCTTGCGGTCTTCTTCTGAAACCTCGTATCCCTGTATGCCAATGCGCAACATGTCATGGCGTTCGGTCTGGGTGAACGGCGAAGGACCACCGTCGATGAAAATGCCAAAAGCCTGGTGCGCAGGCGGGGAGTCATAGCCCTGATCGAAGTAATTGACATATTCCTCGACGCGCACAGAATCAGCAGGCGGCAGGTTGCCGTCCGAAAGATAATTACGCATGACAGTATAGGAACCGGTATCCACATCCAACGCGAAAGTGGACAGGTTATCGTCCTCGACATCTATGGATGGGTTCACACCATAGTCTTCGAAGAACATATCGTATGGGTCGGAAGTTGAAAGGGGCTGAGCACCCTGCTGAGGGTCAAATGAAGGTTCTTCAGCATAGGCGGGAGCATTTGTCGCGGCAGGCTCGAGATAATAATCTGGAGAGGCAGGCGCCTCGGTCGAAGATGGACCGGCAGCCATCGCGCCGCAGGCGGAGGTAAACAAGAACACGAATAGAACACCAAGGCCGGTGGCCTTGCGTAAGGTATGCATTTTCTCTTCTCCTTGAAGGATCTTATATTTAAACAATACGCGTTTAGAATGCCAGCGGGCGGCGTCCCGCTGTTCCTTACAGGTCAATTTACGTCATAAGCCCTCCTTTCATGAACGGTAAACCTCATGGTTGGATCGGTTGTGTCAATGACGAACCGTTCGCGGGGAATGTTCCCCTGCTCACAACGGCTTGAATGATTGTCGCGCTGGGACAGGTAAAAAGCAACTTAGAGATTTGATAAGACCTGATAAAATTCCACACTGGCGCAGGTTGACAAAACTGGCATGTTGAACATAGATGACTGCTTTGGCAGGCAAATCGAACATTGAAATGGCCCGACAAAAAGACAGCGACCTGCAACAATTCGTTGTCTAGGAAAATGTTATAGTAATGGACAAATCGATGAAAATCTTAATCGTTGAGGACGATCCACTTTCGCGACAACTGGTCAAAACACCCCTGCAACGGGCGGGCTATGAGGTGGTGGAGGCTGAGGATGGTCAGGCAGCATGGGAGCTGTTCCAACACGAGCCATTCGCATTGGTGATCACCGATTGGATGATGCCGGGGCTCGACGGGCCGGCATTGGTCCAGCGCATTCGGTCCAGCGGTCAGAAGAGCTACACCTACATCATCATGCTGACGGCAATGGATGACACAAATAACGTGGTGGCCGGTTTGGAATCCGGCGCGGACGAGTATTTGACCAAGCCATTCAATGGCAGGGCACTGATCGCCCGCGTTGCCAGCGGTGCGCGCATCCTGAAACTGGAAGAGCAGCTGATCGAGGCGCATCACAAAATGGAGATCCTCGCCATGCACGACGGCCTGACCGGGTTGTTCAACCGCAGGGCTATCGAACAACATGCCGAAGCTGAGCTTGACCTTGCAAAACGAAAAGAAAGGTCCTTGAGTATCCTGCTGCTGGATGTCGATCATTTCAAAAGCATCAACGACCAGTACGGGCATAAATCCGGCGACGACGCACTGCGCCAACTGGCGCAAATCCTCACGGACAATTTGCGCCAGTATGACCGCGCCGGCCGCTGGGGAGGCGAGGAATTTCTCGTGGTACTGCCCGAGACACAATTATCAGAAGCGATCACCGTGGCAGAACGCCTGCGGGTTAGTGTGGCGGAAACAAAATTGTCACTGGAGAACGGGGAAGGATTTTCCATGCAAGCCAGCCTCGGAGCAGCATTTGCTTCCGGCCCTTACCCATCCCTGTCAAAGTTAATTGACGCGGCCGATCAGGCCCTGTATCAAGCGAAACAAAGCGGCCGAAACCGTGTATGCAGTTACGACAAGCCTTTCGAAGCATGAAAAAAGGGCGGCCAGACGGTCGCCCTTTTTGTTTAATTTCAGCCTCTCGCGTCTTCCATCTATCAAAGCTTTTCACCGCGATAAAGTATCGAGGATTCAATGGACTGTTCCTTCAAATGCAGGAAGCGTTTTCGTTCTTCATCCTTCATGAAATTTTGAAGATCGGTTTCAGATTCAAATTCGGTCAGGTGGACCTCATAGGGTCTTTCTACATTGGATTCAACGAAGTCCTTTGCGGAAGGCCTCAAACGGAACAATAGTTTGCCGTTATATTTCGCGATGATCGGGATCGCCACGGCTTCGAACTGATCGAAGACATGCTCCTGACCCGGTTTGATATAGATGAGTTGAGTGATGTAAATCATGTAAATAATTTCCAGGGTGGAGCATCAAAGGATATTCTTTTTATGCGAAGCAACCAAAATCTGAACTATGGGGCGGAGTAGACAGTTCCAGAAGGATATGACTCGGCAGTCCTGCCGTCTGGATACAAAGCAACGCCTTTCAAGTCGGCAGCGATCCCACGAGGAACCGTCCAGGAGAAGGTAACTCCATCGGAGGCATTGTTATCCGTAGCAATCAAAACAGGCGCGCTCCCATCCAAGGGATAGAGGATAAATTCGTACAAGCCTGCGCCGGCGGGAGCTTCTTCCCAATTCAATGTAATCGTTGCACCGGCCTCCAGCTGAAAGTTGCCTGCATCGGCGTGCAAGTAAGGGTACCTGATCCGGCCGAACTGTGTTGCAGCATCGGAGTAAACAAACCCGGAGGGACCGGCCTGAGCCTGCTCGCCATTGGAAAAGTGTGCGCTCCCCTTCAACTCGGCAGCCAGATTGTCTGGTACTGCCCATAGCATAAAAACGCCGTCAGCATCGTTGGTATCCGTGCCAATTAAAATGAGTGGGCTTCCGTCCAGCGGGTACAGGATGAACTCGTACCGCTCAGCACCGGGTGGCGCTCCATCCCAAGTCAGCGTGATCGCGGCACCGCGTTCCAACTGGAAGTTGCCTGCATCGGCGTGCAAGTAAGGGTAGCTGATCCGGCCGAACTGTGTTGCAGCATCGGCATCGGAGTAAACAAACCCGGAGGGACCAGCCTGAGCCTGCTCGCCATTGGAAAAGTGTGCGCTCCCCTTCAACTCGGCAGCCAGATTGTCTGGTACTGCCCATAGCATAAAAACGCCGTCAGCATCGTTGGTATCCGTGCCAATTAAAATGAGTGGGCTTCCGTCCAGCGGGTACAGGATGAACTCGTACCGCTCAGCACCGGGTGGCGCTCCATCCCAGGTCAGCGTAATCGTGGCACCGCGCTCCAACTGGAAGTTACCTGCATCAGCATTTAAGTAGGGGTACTTGATAAAACCATATTGCGTCGTGGATGGCACAGGTACGGTATTGGTAAACGCAATCAAGACATCGCTCGCCGTAGCTACGGGCGTTGAAGGCGGAACAGAAGGAATACAGCCCAAAAGCAGCAGACTCATGCATAACATGAGAGCCAACATGTGAATCTTCATTCTATCTCCTTTAAATTAGACAGGAAGGTGGAAAATGAGCGTGAAAGTTCCATTCATGGAATTATTTCAACTCTTTTCGATCACTGTGGCAAATCTGCCAGGCCTCTCTCTGGCGTTGATTGCAGAGAAGCTTCCTGTGCCGTGCATTGAAGAGGTATGAGATTACAACTTTGTTGTTCTTGCAACATACATTGACATGACAGCCATCACATTTTACTTCAGCTTTTCTTCCAGCCGATTTCGCTATTGAGATTCTCATAAAAATTTCATTATTTCTACATAACACAGCATCACAGATTCGATCGACTGTTCCTTGCTAATGCATTTCGCTGAAGGTTCCCTAAAAAAAAGCCTGACTGCTTTCGCAGTCAGGCTTTTGTCTACTTCAACTTCTCTTCTACAATCTTTGCCACTTTGCCCAAAGCTTCTTTTACATCTCCATCAGGCAGGCTTCCCTGTGCTAAGTTGGGGCGTCCGCCGCCTTTGCCGCCGATGGCGGTGATGAGATCGCCGGCCTTCAATCCCTTTTTGACCAGGTCTTCGGTCAGCACCGTAATGACGGATGTTCCCGTCACGAGCAGCACGGCACCCGCCTTGGGATATTTCTCCCGGAATTTGTCCGCAAGCGCTCGCAGGGTATCTGCGTCTGAGTTGGGGATTTCAACCGCGAGGACATTTACATCTTTCACAACCTGCACATTCGCGAGCAGGGACTGGAAGGTGGCAAGGGCAGACTGTGTCCGCAAGTTTGCAAGTTCCTTCTTGAGGTTGGAAACTTCATCCTGCAACGCTTCAGCCTTTGCAGGGACTTCCTCTACAGACGATTTCAAGATGCCCGCAGTTTGCTTCAACATCTTGAAGCGCTTCGCGATCAATTCATACGCGGCACGGCCGGTAATTGCCTCAATACGGCGGATGCCCGCCGCGGCAGAGCCTTCACTAAGAAGGAGGAACACGCCGATGTCGGAGGTACGCTCGAGGTGCGTACCACCGCACAGTTCATAGGAGTATTTGCCTTGCTTGTCGGGGGCTAAGCCCCCGACAGAGCTGAGGATGCTGATTGTCCTCACTGTATCGCCGTACTTCTCACCGAATAAGGCCATGGCACCTTCTTTTTTGGCCTCATCGAGGGACTTGGTTTCCTTATGCACATGCATATCTGCGGCAATGGCGTCATTGACCATCTTCTCGACGCGTTCGATCTGTTCGGGAGTCATTGCGTTGGGTTGGGTGAAATCGAAGCGAAGATGCGTTGGCGCGACAAGCGAGCCTGCCTGACGTGCGTGGTCGCCCAGCACTTCATGCAATGCTTTATGAAGCAAATGCGTGGCTGTGTGATTGCGCATGATGTCGTGACGGCGAGTAATATCCACTTCGGCAACGGCTTTGTCACCCACTTTGGGATGACCGGAGATCACCACGCCGGCGTGGACGATCACACCGGCAGACGCGCGACGCACGCCTGTAACTTCGATCTGCCAGTCACCCTCACCCTGCCCTCTCCCAGAGGGAGAGGGTGCGCTGCGAATAAACCCGGTGTCGTTCACCTGACCGCCGGACTCAATGTAAAAGCCTGTCTTCGGCAGGATGACTTCAACCTGATCATCGAGCGATGCAGATTGAACAGCCTCACCATTGACGATCAACGCCAGCACTTCGCCTTCCACTTGTGTGCTCGCGTAAGGGTCATACTCAATGCCATTTTTGCCAAGTTTTTTCTTCGCCTGTAAATCCTTTAATATGTTCGCGAAGAACTCCGCGTCTTCACCGCCGAGCTTGCCCATGGCCTTGCCGCCACCGGAGGCCCTGCTATGGTCCTCCTTCGCTGCAGTGAAGCCAGCTTCGTCCACGTCGAGGCCCTGTTCTCGGGCGATGTCGCGTGAAATTTCAAAAGGCAGGCCATACGTGGCATACAAGTCAAAGGCTTTGTGCCCGTCCAGGGTGGTTTTCCCCTTCGACTGGCTCAGGGCGGCGTTTGAGGCGCGCAGCTCGTTGAGCAGATTCTCCAAATGAGCCGTACCAGCTTCAACGGTCCGCGCGAAGCGGATCTCCTCCCGCGTCAAATTGTCGAGGATGGTCGCTTTGTTCTTTTCCAGTTCAGGATAAAAATCGCCGTAATAATCGATCACGGATTCAGCGACCTTCGCAAGGAAGGGTTCGTTGAGTCCGATCTTCGTTCCAAAACGCGCCGCACGGCGGATGATCATACGCGTGATGTAATTGCGCCCACCGTTGCCGGGGACGACGCCGTCCGCGATGAGGAAAGCCGCTGAGCGGGCGTGGTCGCAGATCACGCGATAGGGCGTAAAATCCGCTTCCATTTCTTTTTGGTTATGGCCGGTCAGCGATCGCAGCACTTCGAGCGAGCCGGTGAAAAGGTCGGTCTTGTAGTTGGAGTCCACTCCTTGCAGTACTGAGACAATGCGCTCGAAGCCCATGCCGGTGTCCACATGTTTGGCGGGCAGCGGCTCGAGGCGCCCGTCTTCGAACAGGTTGTATTGGATGAAGACGTTGTTCCACAGTTCGAGGTAGCGCGTGCACTCGCCGTTCACGCCACAGACATGGTCTGTACCGCGCAGGTTATCGCGTTCCTCGCCGAGGTCGTAATGGATCTCGGAGCACGGCCCGCAGGGACCGAACTCCGCCATCTGCCACAAGTTTTCCTTGCGACCAAAGAATAGTACGTGGCTCGGGTCGAAACCCGCTTGCTGCTTCCAAATATCGGCGGCTTCGTCGTCGCGTGGAATATTGCCTTTATCGTCCTCAAAGCAGGTCGCGTACAACCTGTCTTTGGGCAGGCTCCACACGTCGGTAAGCAGCTGCCAGGACCACGCAATAGCTTCCTTTTTATAGTAATCGCCGAAGGACCAGTTGCCGAGCATCT
>CAZJYB010000072.1:0-19752 GCA_964549865.1 uncultured Anaerolineaceae bacterium | reverse complement strand
CTATACACTGTATATATACAGTGTATAGTAAATTTTGTCAAGCGTAACAAAACAGGTCACGGTTGAACCGTGACCTGTTTGATCTCAATACTCCGCCGCCGAGACGGCGGCTCGAGCGCCGGTTGTTATTCGCTTGGCACGACCACCATCATGATCAGGTAGACCAGGATGCCGGGCACCCCGCCCGGGATCAGCGCGATCACAAAAGCCAGGCGAATCCAAAAGGAGCTGATCCCGTAAAAGTCAGCCAGCCCGCCGCACACGCCGGCGATCATGCGATTATGTCGCGAACGCCGCAACGGTTGTTTTTGAGTCCTCATTTGAACCTCCATGTTCAATCAATGTCTTCCCAATATACGCAGGTTTTTGAAAATGGATGCATGGCCTG
The DNA here is from genome assembly GCA_964549865.1 of uncultured Anaerolineaceae bacterium. Lineage (GTDB taxonomy): Bacteria > Chloroflexota > Anaerolineae > Anaerolineales > Villigracilaceae > Villigracilis. The sequence continues at coordinate 19,364 of CAZJYB010000072.1, read as the reverse complement.
TCAACTACAAAGATTTCGTACCACGATCCACTCCCCTGCCTGTTTGGGATGAGTAGCTTTTACCAGAAAGTCCTCTTCCATCAATTTGTTCACGGCGCGATTCGCAATTTCACCTGTCCAACCGAACAATTTGGTTACATCGCGTATTTGCGCTGCGCCGACCATTTCAAAGTACAGCTCGAGTAATTTCGCGCGCGCCTTGGATTCGCTGATCTTACGCGCCTGCTCAGGCAAATCAGGATAATGACGCGGTACGATCTCGAAGATATGGGAATATTTCCATGCGCCGGCCTCGGCAACGCCGACAGGCAATATCTTGAAATCAGCCTGTAATTGCTCCAACGCTTTGCCGAACTCGGATTCTTTTGCGTTCGCCAGTTTGGCATGACGGCGCAAGTCCAGGGTATTCAACGCACCTTTTTCGAGCAAGGTCTCATACACTTGTTTGGCTGCCTGGGTCAATCTGCCCTCTTGATACGCGATCAGATAATCCTCTTCAGGCGAGCCATAATTTTCAGAGAGCGCATAAAAATACGGCGCGATTTCCAGAGAGATCATGGTCCCTTTGCGGCGCAGGATCTTTCCGTAATACCATGTCTTTTTATCGAGCGCACCATCTTTCCAGCCCCAGGTGATATGGCCGGGATCGTCGTGTTTATCCGCGACCGGCCGATTGCCCGCAACGGCGGTCCACAACGAGGGCAGGTCGATCCCTTTGATGGGCCAAAAGTAAACGAAGCCACGCTTGTTGATAAAGGTGAGAGCCTGGGATGCGGACGAAAGCCTTTTGGACGGAGGCAGGTTGAAGGTCCGCGTGCGAAACGATCCCAATTTCTTCAAGTTGATCTGGGGCATGATGAATCCATTCCATTTTAGTCCAAGTGAGTTACAATCGCAAAGAATTATGGCAGAACCGATCATCCAGATCTTCAAAGATATTCATGAATTAAGTAAATCTGCGGCGCGATCATTCGCCGATATCGCAAATCAAGCCATTGAGGAACGCGGTCGTTTTCTGGTCTCACTTTCCGGGGGCAATACACCCATGAAGCTCTACGAATTATTGGGCGCTCAATTTCAAGATCAGGTGGAATGGTCGCGCGTTCATTTCTTTTGGGGGGATGAACGCTGCGTGCCGGTGGACGACCCGGGCAATTGCTACGGACAGGCTAAAAATGTTTTTTTGGATAAAGTTAATGTACCCGTGGAAAACATCCACCGCGTCGAATCGGAACTCAAACCTGCTGAGGCCGCCTATCGATATGCCGGCACGCTCAAGCAGTTTGCGGACGCGCCCCAGGAATGGCCGCGCTTCGACCTTGTGCTGCTTGGCATGGGCGACGACGGACATACGGCTTCATTATTCCCGGGCTCATCTGTTGAAGTGAATACTCCAACACTTGCGGTGGTTGCAAATTATCAAGATCGGCCGGCTAACCGCGTGACGTTGACCCAAAATGTCTTCAACAGTGCCAGGAACATATTTTTCCTGGTTTCGGGAAAAAGCAAGGCAGCCACACTGCAAAGTGTGTTGAGAGGCGAATACAAGCCTGAGCAATATCCCGCACAACGGATCGCTCCACAGGATGGCGTGTTAACGTGGCTTGTGGATCAGGACGCAGCGGGTCTTTTATAAATCACACGCTCCGGCGGGGTCTGAGACCCCGCCGGAGCGTGGCAAATCAAAAGGAGTTTTTTATCATGGAACTTGCATTGATCGGTTTGGGAAAAATGGGGTTGAACATGGCCACGCGTTTGGTGCGCGGTGGACATCGCGTCGTGGGCTACGCACGCACGGCAGAGACTGTGGCAGCCGCGGTCACGAACGGTGCGGAAGGGGCACACTCCCTCGAAGAGGCAGTCGGCAAGCTTAAAGAAAAAACCCGCGTCGTCTGGGTGATGGTCCCCTCCGGGCAAACGACCACCGAAACCATTGAAAAGGTCGCGGCCTTGTTGAAAAAAGGCGACATCATTATCGACGGCGGTAACTCGAATTACAAGGAGACGATCCGCCACGCTGAAATGCTCGAGGCAAAAGGCATTGATTTTGTCGATTGCGGTACAAGCGGCGGCGTTTGGGGATTGACCGAGGGCTATAGTTTAATGATCGGTGGAAAACCGGAAGTAGCCGAAAAACTGCGCCCGATCTTTGAAACGCTTGCCCCCGCTAAAGACCTCGGCTGGGGGCGCGTGGGCCCGCATGGCGCAGGACATTATGTAAAGATGGTGCACAATGGAATTGAATACGGCCTGATGCAGGCATTCGCAGAAGGTTTCGGTATTTTGAAAGGCAAAAAGGAATTCGGCCTCGATCTTGCACAGGTCTCGCATATCTGGCAGCATGGGAGCGTGGTGCGTTCGTGGCTGCTGGATCTGGCTGCCAACGCACTGGATGAAGACCCCACGCTAACCAACATTAAACCCTGGGTGGCAGACTCCGGCGAAGGCCGCTGGACTGTTTTTGAATCCATCGACCTGGATGTGCCGGCCCCCATTATCACCCTTGCGCTTCAAATGAGATTCGCCAGCCGCGATACCGAGAACTATCCCGCGCGCATGCTGGCCGCGCTGAGGAATCAATTTGGCGGTCACGCGATCAAGAAAGCGGAATAGCAAGGAGTGCAGACTTTAGTCTGCTTTGTAATGCAGACTGAAGTCCGCGCTCCTTTGATTGAAGCAAAGGTATTTCATGAACAATCCTTCCAACAACGGTTTATTGACCACAATCATCATTTTCGGTGCTTCAGGAGACCTGACGCAGCGAAAGTTGATCCCCTCGCTTTTTAATCTGTTCCGCAAAAGACGCACACCCAAAAAATTTCAGATCGTTGGGTTTGGTGGTACCGCCTTCACAGATGAAAAATTCCGTGAACATTTGCATACAGGTGTAAAAGAAAACGCCAATTTTAAATTCACCAAAAAGGAATGGGATGTCTTTGCGCCCAATTTGTACTATCTCTCGGGTAAATACACCGAATTGAACGATTTCAAAAAACTTTCAGAACACCTGACCAAATTGGAAAATGGGGAGGCAAACCGTCTGTTTTACATGGCGCTTCCACCAAACCTGTTCGCCAGCATCATCGAAAACCTGGATGCCTCCGGACAGCTTCAAGAAAACGGCAGTTGGCGGCGCGTGGTGCTCGAAAAGCCATTTGGCACGGACCTTGCCTCGGCGATCAAACTTAACCAGCAGGTCCATAAGGCATTGAACGAGAACCAGATCTATCGCATCGATCATTACCTTGGGAAAGAGACCGTTCAGAACATCCTGTTCACACGTTTCGCCAATACCATTTATGAGCCGATCTGGAACCGCACCTATATCGACCATGTACAGATCACGGTTGCAGAAAAGGTCGGCCTCGAACATCGGGCCGGGTTCTATGACAGCGTCGGCATTCTGCGCGACATGTTCCAGAACCACCTTTTACAACTGCTCACACTGGTCGCGATGGAACCGCCCGCATCCTTCAGCGCGAGCCATTTGCGAAACGAAAAGGTCAAGGTTCTCAGCGGCATTCAACCGATGACGCCGGAGCAGGTCGCATCCAACACGGTCCGTGCGCAATACAAGGGCTACCGCGACGAACCGGAAGTCAAACCCAATTCCACAACGCCCACCTATGCGGCCCTGCGTCTCTTCATCAACAATTGGCGCTGGAAGGGCGTACCTTTCTATCTACGCTCTGGCAAACGTCTCGCTGAAAAGCAATCACAGATCATTATCCAGTTCAAGGAACCACCCCTTGCAATGTTCCCGATGCAGACCATGAAACCCAACATTCTGGTGCTGTATCTACAGCCGGATGAAGGCGTACACATTCGGTTTGAGGCCAAGGCACCGGATACCGTGGCGGAAACCCGCTCTGTGGACATGGAATTTCATTATGCCGAGGCTTTTGGCCAGACTGCCATCCCCGAATCCTATGAACGCCTCCTGTTGGATGCCCTACAAGGCGATGCGGCTCTTTTCACACGCGCAGATGAAGTTGAAACAGCCTGGTCATTGATCGATCCCATTTTACAAGCGTGGGAAACGCACAATATCCCGCCCTTGGCTGCCTACAAACCAGGCAGTTGGGGGCCATCAGAAGCTCAGGACCTGCTCGCCCGCGATGGGCGCCGCTGGCTTAATGAAGAAACCAGCTTGATGCTTGATAAATAGCAAAAATACGACGGCGGATGTTAATCGCACTAAAAATGGAACATGGCACAGTTTACAGTGTCACGTTCCATTTTTATTAAAACTGCAACCTAAATGGAGACAATCCGTACATAAACCCAGATAAACATATCCCGAGTGGGATCATTATTTAAAAAAGGAAAAATCCTCATGAAATATCTCAAATTTTTTACCCTGGCTGCCCTGGCCCTCGCCATTGCTGCATGCGGAGGTGCGCCCGCCACTGCAGAAGCCACACCCGTCCCCACCGTCCTCGCCGATACGACCATCGTCACTGAAGGGCAATTGGAACCGATCCACTATGCAGAATTGGCCCTGAATGCAAGCGGGCTTGTCAGCGAAGTGTTGTTCACGGAAGGCGATATTGTGGCAGCTGGCGATGTCATCGCGCGCCTCGAATCCAGCGAGGCACAGACCCTCGAAGGTGCACAGGCCACAGCTGCGCAGGAACTCACCTCCGCATATCAGGAAGTCCGTGATGCCCAGTTCAAACTCGATAATTTCGATGTCCCCTCCGATTTCGCCGGGATGACCCCTTCTGAAGCAGTGCAGGCCATGCTGGCAAAGTTGGACAAGGCACGTGCAGATTTCGAACCCTACAAAAACGTTGACGACAGAAACCTGCAACTCACCGACGCGGAAAAACGCGGCGATGCGGTCGTATCTGGAACTGCCAAAGTCTACAAGAAGGCACTCGACAGTGCCTGGGCCAAATATCGTAAAGCCATCGAATGGCTGGAACTTGAATCTGCGCTTCAAAATGCAAGCGCCCGTCTTAAGATCGCTCAAAAGGATTATGATGCACTTCAAGACCCCTCCTTTTCCGAGGATACTGCCGGTGCCCGCGCTGCGCTCGCCAATGCTGAAGTCCGCGCGCCTTTTGCAGGCGTAGTCACAGACTTGAATCTTAAAGTCGGTGAATTCGCCGCATCCGGTCAGCCCGTGGTCACGATCGCAGACGTATCCAACTGGGTGGTGAAGACCACCGACCTGACCGAAATTGACGTTGTGAACATTGCCGAGGGACAGGCTGTTACGGTCAAGCTCGACGCCATCCCAGATATCGAGTTGCAAGGCAATGTATTGAGTGTTGGGCAGAACTTTACTGAGAATCAGGGTGATGTTGTCTACGAAGTGATCGTACTGCTCACCGATTCAAACCCCGCGATGCGCTGGGGCATGACCGCCGAAGTTAAATTTACGGAATAAGACAAACTCGCTTCACGCGGGACCCCGGGCCTGCTTCTGTTCCATCAACAGGACTCACACCCGGGCTCCCGCGCGGGAAAGGTACGCAAGAATGGCATTCCTTCAAAAAACAGATCAAGCCGCGCCAGATCTCGATCGCCCCATCATCGACCTGCGCGAGGTGAATAAATATTACAAGACCGCCATCGGTGACTATCATGCGCTAAGCAATGTGGAGTTGCAGATCAATGCAGGAGAATTCGTAAGCATTATCGGCAAATCCGGCAGCGGCAAGACCACCCTGTTGAACATGATCACAGGCATAGACCGCCCATCCAATGGCGAGGTCTGGGTCAACGGGACAGCCGTGCATGGCCTGAACGAGAATAAAATGGCGCGCTGGCGCGGCATCAACCTCGGGATCGTGTTCCAGTTCTTTCAACTGCTGCCGATGATCTCGGTCGTTGAGAACATCATGCTGCCCATGGACTTCTGCCGCACCTACCCCATGCGCGAGAGATACCAGCGTGCCATGGAATTGCTCGAACTGGTGGAGCTCGCAGATCACGCACACAAACTCCCCACCGCACTCTCCGGCGGCCAGCAACAACGTGTGGCCATCGCGCGTGCGCTGGCAAACGATCCACCAGTTGTGATCGCGGATGAACCCACTGGCAATCTCGACTCAAAGACGGCTGAGTCTGTATTTGCCCTGTTCAATGACCTCGTTGCAAAAGGCAAGACCATCATTATCGTGACGCACGATAGCGGGCTCTCCAAACGCACACATCGCACCGCATTGATCGCAGACGGCGAAATTGTCAACGAGTATGTAGCAAAAGCCATGCCCACACTCACACCTGCACAGCTGCTCCAGATAACGCGTAAGGCGAAGATCATGCATTTCGAACCCGGCGCGATGATCCTGAGCGAAGGCACAAATGCGGATGCGTTCTACGTGGTTTCAAAAGGGACTGTGGAAGTGGTATTGCCGCGGCCCAATCAATCGGACGTGATCGCAGTTCAACTCGGCACTGGGAAATTCTTCGGCGAAATGGAATTTTTCCACGAGAAAAAGCACCAGGCCTCCATCCGCGCATCCGAAAGCGGACCTGTAGAGGTACTGGCGATCGGGTATCAACAGCTCAACGAATTGCTGAGTCAGTCCGAGGCGACGCGTGAGGCCTTGCTTCAGATGGCAGACAAACACGAAGGTGAGAATCTATCCGCACGAGGAGTACGGTCATGATCAGCAGTCGCTGGAAAAAAGTGTGGTCTGATCTTTGGGGCAATAAAGGGCGCACCTTCCTGATCATCGCCACGATCGCGGTCGGCGCGTTCGCAGTGGGCTTCAACAGCAACATGGGCCTGTATATGAACGAAAGCATGGACGGCGATTATCTTTCCGCGAATCCATCTGAAGCCTATGTATATGCCTACCCGATCGACGAAGACATGATCAAGATGGCGCGCAGCGTACCCGGCGTGGATGAAGTGGACGGGTCTGCCACCACCAGCGCGCGCATCGTCCAACCGGACGGTTCCTATGTGGATATTCAATTCACCGCGCTTGAGGATCCCAGCAAGCGCCCGATCAATTACCTAAAGCCTGTCATGAATGAAACAATAATTCCAATGTATGGCGAAAAAGAAACGATCATCGATGCAAGTGCGCTGGCGCTTGGATACGAACCCGGCGATGTGATCGTGATCGAACTGGACGATGGAAAACGCCGCGAACTGACGTTCAAGGGACATATGCACGACGTAACGGGGTTTCCCTACGGATTCACCAATACTGCGAACGCATACGTCACGCTTGAAACACTCGAGTGGCTTGGCGGCAGCGCCGAACTGGACTCGCTTGCGATCAGCGTGAAGGAGAAAACCACAGACGTGGACCATGTGACCGAAGTGGCACAGGCGGTGGCCAACCGCCTGGAGCGCGCGGGTGCAACGGTATATTTTGTTTCCGTTTATGAACCCGGCCATCATTTTGCCTATAGCATTACACAGGGCATCTTCTTTGTGCTGGGCACGCTCGGTTACTTAACCGTCTTATTAAGCGGTTTTCTGATCGTCAACACGATCACCGCATTAATGACCCAACAGACGCGCCAGATCGGTATTATGAAAGCCACGGGCGGTGGCACACTCCAGATCTTTGGAATGTACATTGTATTGATCATGTGCTTCGGGATTGGCGCGCTGCTTATCGCAGTCCCGCTTGGGAATGCGGCCGCGCAATTCATCGGCGGCGGTATGGCTGCCTGGCTGAACTTTAACACCGCCACCTATCATAACTACAACGCCACACTGGTTCAACAAGTCTTTGTGGCTGTCATCGTTCCCCTGCTGGCGGCAATCCTGCCCATCTATAACAGCGTGCGCGTGACCGTGCGTGAAGCAATAAGCGATTACGGTCTTGGCGGAAATGCCCGGCCAAAGGCCGACTCGGTCAATAAGAATTCCGTTCTGATCGCGCGGCCGATCCGCATTTCACTTCGCAATACATTCCGCCGCAAGGTGCGCCTGGGATTAACCCTGTTCACACTTGTGCTGGCCGGCGCGGTCTTCATTTCGGTCTATAACCTTTGGGCCTCGTTCGATCAAGTGATCGAGGATATCCAGGGCTATTTTCTTGCCGATATCAATATCAGCTTTGGCCGCTCGTATCGCTTTGACAAGGTTGCGGCCATGGCCGAGAGCGTTGCGGGCGTCGAAAGTGTGGAAGGCTGGCTGGAATATCCCGGCACGCTCAAAATGGGCGATGACGAGGCAGGCACACAAGTTCTGTTCGTTGCGCCGCCCTCCACCTCCACATTGATAGACCCGATCATCACATCCGGCCGCTGGCTGACCACGGGCGACGAAAACGCCATCGTGATCGGAAATCATTTGATCCAGATATTCCCGGATCTTAAAATTGGCGATTGGTTGACGATCGAAACAAACGGCAAGCCATCACAATGGCACATCGTTGGAATCTATAGCATTACAGGCAACGTGTCCCCGCCGCTGTTATACGTTAACTATGAATACATCAGCCGCCTGATCAACCAGCCGGAACAGGTTTACTCGCTGCGCGTGCTGACCACGACCCACGACCTGGAAACACAGCAGCGCGTGAACGAGCAACTACAGGCATTGTTCGAATCGCGCGGGGTCCAGATCGGGTCCACAGAACTGGGCGCGGAATTCATACGAGACCAGAAGGCACAGACGGATATCCTCGTATACTTCATGCTGGTCATGGCGGGCTTGATCGCGATCGTTGGTGGGCTGGGCCTGATGGGCACAATGAGCATCAATGTGCTGGAACGCACGCGTGAGATCGGTGTGATGCGCGCCATCGGTGCAAGCAATGGCGATATTCAAGCCATTGTGATCATCGAAGGCATGGTGATCGGGATCATCAGCTGGGCGATCAGCATCCTGGTCTCAATCCCCATCACGGGCGTATTGACCTACGGGGTTGGTATGGCGGTTCTCACCGCCCCGATGCCGGCAGTTTACGGGGCAACCGGCATCATCGCCTGGCTGATCTTTACCGTCGTTTTGGGTACGCTGGCAAGCGCGCTGCCGGCCCGCAGGGCTTCGCGGCTGACCGTGAGAGATACATTAGCCTACGAATAACTTACACGCAATGAGAGCCACCTTTATTTACAGGTGGCTCTTACTTTATAATGGGGAATAAATGCAACTGCCTGTTTTCGATCAATATGACCCGCAGGGGAATAACCCAATTGTAATTATTTAATTGCAATTTTGTATGCGCCAGACTGATGGATTTCAAAATGGGCAACGTATAATTCGTCAGGCTTTATGAAACTTGCAAAGGCACTATTCACAAGGATTCGAGCATCCACTCTGGGTATCACCATGGGATGGAGCCTGATCCTTTTTCTTTTTTATTCATTCAAGATAAGACCATTCGGTTTCACGGGTTTTGATCTGCTGCTCTTATGGGCCGCAGGAATATTGGGAATATTCTTAATCAACCGAAGGCTTGAAATGATCGAAAATAAACGGGAAGCCGACGACGTGACACGCACAAGCGACCTTCTTTATCATGCCATTGTCGAGACTTCGCCGGACTCGGTTTTGGTCACCGACCTGATGGGCAGGTTCATCTTTTGCAGCAAACAAACCGCCATCCTGCATAAATATGATGACGCCGAGGAATTGATCGGTAAAAGTGCGTTCAAATTATTTCCGCGGCGCGAGATGGTGCGCATTGCTCAATATATGGGCGAGACGCAGCAAAGCGGAATGATCAAGAACATCGAATTCAATCTGCTGAGAAAGGACGGCTCACAGTTCGCTGCAGAACTGAGCGCGTCCCTGATCCTGGATAAATCCGGGACACCCTTTGCTTTTCTGGCCATCGTAAGAGACATCACGGAAAGAAAATGGGTGGAGGCGCAAATACGCGAAAGCGAAGCGCTGTATCGTGTTGTGGCAGATAACAACCACGACTGGGAGTTCTGGCAGGCGCCAAACGATCGCTTCATCTACATTTCCCCATCCTGCAAACGCATCAGCGGCTACGATGATGTGGAGTTCATAAAAGATTCGGAATTTCTTACGAACATCATTCACCCGGAAGATCGAGCCAATTTCGCCGATCACCACCACGATGCAGAGACGACGAGCACAGTAAGAGAGATCGAATTCCGCATCATGCGAGGGGACGATCACAGCGTGCGCTGGATCAGCCACGTATGCCAGCCCGTGTTCGATAAAAAGGAAAAATTTCTCGGTACACGCGGCAGCAACCGGGATATCACAGATAAAAAACTTGTGGATGATAAATTACGTGCAGCCTACGACCAGCTCCGCACACAGCTGAATGAAATTGAGCAGCTTCAATCCATCCTTAAAGAGCAGGCCATTCGAGACTCGTTGACAGGGCTTTATAATCGCCGTTACATGGAGGAGGCGCTCAGGCAGGAACATGCCAGGGCGATCCGCGAGGGGCAGCAGATCAGCGTGGTGATGCTGGATATGGACGAGCTGAAAAAGGTCAACGACACCTACGGGCATATCGTGGGAGACAAGGCATTACAAATATTGAGCGAGCAACTTGCGGGCATGACGCGCGTGGAGGATATTGCCTGTCGCTATGGCGGGGATGAATTCCTGATCATCCTGCACAATATGCCGGCAAAAGAGGCCGTCAAACGTACTGAGGAATGGCGTTTAAAATTGGAACAAATGGGGATCCCGGATAAAGACAAAATATTCATGGTCACATTTACAGCAGGCATTGCATCCTTCCCGGCCAGAGAGAAAACAATGGAAGAGATCATCCATGCAGCAGACATGGCACTGTACAAAGCCAAAATGCAGGGGCGAAATAACGTGCTCTTGTTTGAAGAGGTGGATTAATCTGAAAGGTTCCCAGGATGTAAAAATCCTGAGGACCTCGTTTTATCAATATCTTCCCCTTGCAAGAATCACATCCGGATTTGCCAGGTCATCTTCCCTTGCTGGGAACACCTGCACAGCGCAGGCCTTGAACTCGGGGATCTTTGCCTGAGGGTCGAGCGCATCGTTCGTCAGTAAATTTGCCGCTGCTTCCGCGAAGTGAAATGGGATAAAGACCACACCCACAGAAGTTTTCTCCGTCACCGTTGCGCGCAGGATGACCTCCCCGCGTCGCGACTGGACCTTGACCGCGTCTCCGTTTCGAATGCCATGGATCTCGGCGTCGGCAGGATGAATATCCACGCGCGCTTCGGGATACGCTTCGTTGAGGGACGAGTTGCGCGTCATCGTGCCGCCATGCCAGTGTTCGAGTACACGGCCCGTCGTGAGAATGAACGGATACTCGTCATCAGGCTCTTCCATCACATGCACATAATCCAACTGATGGAATTTACCGCGTCCGCGCGGGAATGATTCTTTGAAGAGCGTCGGCGTACCGGGATGATTCATGTCCGGCACAGGGTAGATCAACCCCACTTTATCGATACGCTCATACGTGACACCGGCGTAATCCAGGTTCACGCCCGCCATCTCGCGCAAGATCTCTTCCGGGTTGGAATAATCCCACTTTGCAGTAGGAAGCCCCAGCCGGGACTCGATGCGCAGCGCCAGGTCACAGACGATCTCCCAGTCCACGCGCGCTTGCCCACGCGGGGCATGAGCCGCCCGCACGCGCTGCACACGCCGGTCCGTATTCGAGAAAGTCCCATCTTTTTCTGCGAAGGGAGTGGCCGGCAGGAACACGTCTGCAAATGCGCCACTCTCGTTGATGAAAATATCCTGCGAAACAAGGAATTCAAGCTGCTGCATGTGCTTGCGCGTTTCATTCAAATTCGGCTCAGACATCATCGGGTTCTCCCCCATGATATACAACGCGCGGATCCCGCCTTCATGCGCATGGGAAAGTATTTCAGTTGTGGTCAAACCCAGTTTACGCGAGAGGCCGCCAGGCTCAATGTTCCATGTCTTTTCCCATTTGGCCGCGTTCTCCTCGTTGTCCACGCGCATATAACCGGGATAATGGAACGGCATACAACCCATATCACTCGCGCCCTGCACATTGTTTTGCCCGCGCAACGGATTCAAACCCGTGCCATCGCGCCCAATGTGGCCGGTCAGGAAAGCCAGGTGGATCAGCGCAAGCGCGGAAGCCGTGCCATGGGAGAGCTGCGAGATACCCATGCCCCAGTAGATCGCGGCATTCTTTGCATTCGCATACAACCGCGCAGCCTTGCGAATGTCTTCAGCCGGGACACCGGAAATCTCCTCGGCGTATTCAGGTGTGAACTTTTCAAGAGTCGATAGAAATTCAGTATAGCCCTCGGTTCGATCATCGATGAAATCATGATCGACAAGATTCTCTTCCACGATCACATAGGCCATCGCGCTAAATACAGGCACATTCGTGCCGGGTTTGAGTTGAAGCCAGATCTCGGCGAAGTCCACCAGGTCGATGCGGCGCGGGTCCACCACGATCATCTTCGCGCCATTCTGGCGGACGGCATCCTTCATCTGTAGCGCGATAATGGGATGGTTATCGCTTGTGTTGGAACCGGTCACCATAAACACATCGTTCAACATCACCTGTGAGGCCGTGTTGCTCATCGCAGAGGATCCTATCGCCTGCTGAAGCGCAACCACTGAGCCCGCATGACACAGGCGCGTACAATGATCCACGTTATTGGTGCGGAACAAGGCGCGGTACATCTTCTGTAAAAGATAATTATCCTCGTTCGTGGCTTTGGCGCAGCAATAAACGGCCAATGCCTCTGAACCATCCCGTTTGTAAATTTCCACCAAACGGTCCGCAATGGTATCCAACGCTTCATCCCAGGTTGCCTCACGCCATTCGGAGAGGTCAAAGGCCTGCATACGAGAACCGGCTCTCTGGGGAGTTTTGCGAATCAACGGCGTGGTAACGCGCTTGGGATGATAGATATAGTCATATCCAAAACGTCCCTTCACGCACAAATTTCCGTGATTAACCGGCGCGTCAAAGGGTGACGTAACTTTGAAAATGAAGTCATCCTTGACGTGTAATTGTAAATTACACCCCACGCCGCAATACGGACACGTGGTGCTGACAACACGATCTGGCTTGATCATTTTGGCTTCCTTTGTTTTCTACCGGTGTTCAATACGCTGATCTCCTGCGGGCTCATCCCCTTCTCCAGCAAATATTCACGCTTCGGCTTCAACGCACCGGTGGGACACACGCCCACACACTGGCCACACAACACGCACGAGGACTCCGGGATGGATTGATCGAAGAACGTGCCGATCTGCGTCTCGTAGCCGCGTCCATCGAAGTTGATCGCAAAAGTATATTGGGCATCCTCTGCACAGACCTGTACACAGCGCCAGCACAACAGGCATTTCGAGTAATCGCGTACATACATTGGGTTATCATCGATGACTTCCGATTCGCGCCTCTCGGCATCGGGAAAGCGGCCCGCATCCGCGCTGTATTCTTTGATCATCGTTTGGATTTCCGGGGCTTCGGATAGATCCATCGTGGAGAGCAGCATCTCAAGGATGGTCTTTCTCGAGCGGATCACTTTTTCGCTTCTTGTCTGGACCTTCATGCCGGCCCCCGCTTCGACGACACATGCAGGCTGGAGCACCCTCATCCCCTCCGCTTCAACGACACAGATACGGCACAAGGCATTCGCCGTCGTCGCGTCGTGATAACAAATGGTTGGGATGTCCTTCCCCATCTCACGCCCGACCTCAAGCAAGGTCTTTCCCTGCTCAACAGTTACTTCCTGTCCGTCAATCATTAGTGTGATCGTCATGATGCCACCTTTGGTAATAACAAATGCAGGCACTATTTTTTCTTTGTAACCTTGCGCGCAGGTGTCTTTTTGGCTGCGGATTTCTCAGCTTTTGGCTTCCCGGAAACAGACTTCTTCACGGGTTTTTCTTTTTTCTCAACAAACTTAACCTCTACCGTCTGCCTTTCAGTCTTTGACCCATTATCGAACATTTGCGGCCATAACTTCATTGCAGATAAAACTGCACTCGCGGCAGTCTGGCCCAGGCCGCACAAACTTGCATCGGTCATTGTCCAGCCCACATCCTGTAAACGGATCACATCCCCGGGTAACGCGCCCTCTTTGGCTACACGATCCAAAATTTCGACCTGGCGCTGCGTACCCATCTGACAAGGATAGCACTTTCCACAAGACTCATGTGCAAAGAAATGGCCCAATCTCTTCAAAACATCGCGAATGTTACGCGTTTCATCGAAGACCATCACCACGCCGGAGCCCAACGGTAAACCGGCCGCACGCAGATCTTCAAAGGTCATCTTAACATCGAGATGATCAGAGGTGGCAAACGCACCGGCTGCACCACCAAAAAGAACAGTCTGCAGTTTCTTTCCATTTGCAACGCCACCTGCCATATCAAACAACTCACGCAACGTTACACCGAATGGGATTTCATACAAGCCCGGCTGTGATACATCCCCGGAAACACAAAACAACTTTGGCCCGGGGGATTTTTCTGTCCCGATCCTGCGATACTCAGCCGCGCCATCCTTGATGATCAGCGGCACGTTACATAAAGTTTCCACATTGTTGATCACGGTTGGCTGGCCGAACAAACCATGCGTCGTTGGGAAAGGCGGTTTCACGCGCGGAAAACCGCGCTTCCCTTCGATGGACTCGAACAGCGCAGTCTCCTCGCCGCAAATATAGGCACCCGCGCCCACGCGGATCTCGATGTCGAATGAGAACTTCGAGTCCCGGACCTGCTCGCGCTCGCCGAGATAACCGGCTTCCCTGGCCTCTTCAAGCGCAATTTCGAGCACGGGGAGAATATAGGGGTACTCACCGCGCACATAGATATATCCCTTGCTTGCGCCGATGGCGTACGCAGCGATGCACATGCCTTCTATCGTGCTGTGCGGATCATCCAATAAAAGAATGCGATCCTTGAATGTGCCGGGCTCGGACTCGTCTGCATTGCAAACCACATATTTTTGATCGGCTTCTGCTTTTGACGCGCCATCCCATTTGACTCCCGTGGGAAATGCCGCGCCGCCGCGTCCAACAAGGCCGGAAGCCTTGATCTCAGCGATCACATCTTCAGGGCTCATCTGCAACGCTTTGGAGAAGCCTTCATATCGGCCATATTTTGATAACGAGGTTGTGCCTGCACCGCAATTGGACGTCAACAAGCGCAACGAACCACCTATGATCGATTTCGGGCGGCCTAATTCATACGTATCGGAGATGATATCAATATTCGTTTCAGCCTGATCATTCACCAACGCAACAGGAGCGAGTTCACAAAGCCCCAGGCAGGGACTCGACTCAATGGTCAGAGACAGGTCTGAGGCAGTTTGATGCGGCTCAAGGCCGTGATGTTTGCACAAGTGACTCAGGATCTCATCCGCATTTTTAAGCGCGCAGGCCTGGTCGGTACAAACGCGGATGACTTTTTTTCCAAGAGGCTTGTTATAAAAAAGGGAATAAAACTCGATCACGCCATGCACGTCAGCCAGCGGCACACGCAGGGATTTTGCGACCTCGGCGGCCACGTCCACAGGAAGCCAGCCATAGACTTTTTGAGCCGCATGCAGAGCGGGTAATAAACCGGGGCGTCCCAGTGGAATGTATTTTTCAATCGCAGGTCTGAGTGCAGCAAGGTCGATTTCGGACATGAAGACTCCAGGACGTTGAGTATAGACCCAATTATTTGGCCTGACAAGAAAGTTATCTATGCAATCACTGATTCGCCCACAATTGTACTGCGGGCGAATGGCTTTATACCTTTGCCGCAGGCAAAAACTCTGGCGGCTTGCGTACTTTCGTGGCCTGCTCGAACGCATAAGCGAATTTGATCAAAGCCGGTTCCTGCCAGGCCTTCGCAAAAAACGAAATGCCCACCGGCAAGCCAAAGATATAGCCGGCGGGTACGGTAATATGTGGGTATCCGGCAACGGCCGCGGGCGAGGTGCTTTCAATATCCCAATTGATCGCATCGCCATTGACCAGGTCGATCATCCATGAAGGCCCCCCCGAAGGGACAATAACCGCATCAAGTTTATGCCTCTTCATGACTGCATCGATCCCATTTTTGCGAGTCAGCAAAAGATTCTTCGCCAGTGCAGCGCGATATTTTTTATCGCGTAAATTTCCTTTTTCCTGCGCAGCGATCATATGCTCCTGGCCAAAATATTGCAGAACGCGCGATTTATTTTCCTCATTGAACTTGATCACATCTTCCATCGTTTTCACGGGTGCGTTCGTTCCAGCAAGATATTTATTCAGGTCGGCTTTAAACTCATAATGCAAGACATCCAATTCGGTTTTGCCGAACTTGTTGAAACCCGGCACGTCCGCCGGGTCGATGATCACCGCGCCGAGCCCCTTCATCACATCGATACAGGATTCAAAGATCTTGATAATACGTTGGTCAGAACCCGCCATATTTCTTGCGACGCCGATGCGCGCGCCTTTGAGGCCATTCTTATCGAGAAATTTCTCGCAGGATGAAAAGCCCCGCTTCCTACTTAATCTGGTAGCTGGGTCTGTTTCATCGACTCCCGTCATGATCTCAAGCAGGATCGCGGCATCTGCAACAGTCCGCGCCATTGGGCCGGGCGTGTCCTGGCTGTGCGCGATGGGAATGATCCCGCCTCGGCTTAATAGACCAAGCGTGGGCTTGATGCCCACAACGCCATTCGTCTGGCTTGGGCATATGATCGAGCCGTCTGTCTCTGTCCCAACCGCAACTGTACAAAAATTCGCTGCAACCGCCGCGCCCGAACCGGAGGAGGAACCGCATGCAGAGCGTTCCAATGCATAAGGATTGCGCGTCAGCCCGCCACGCGAAGACCATCCGCTAATGGATCGCTTGCCGCGGAAATTTGCCCATTCGCTCAGGTTCGTCTTTCCAAGAATGATCGCACCGGCCCTTCGCAACTGCCTCACGATGAAGGCATCGCGCGCGGCAATATGCCCTTCCATGGCGAGCGAGCCAGCGGTAGTTTGCATGCGATCATGCGTATCGATGTTGTCTTTCAGTAGGATGGGAATGCCATGCAGTGGACCCCGCACCTTGCCGGCACGCCGCTCCTCGTCGAGGGAAGAAGCGATGCTCAAGGCGTCCGGATTCGTTTCGATGACGGAATTGACTCTCGGGCCGCTCCTGTCCGTTGAATCGATCCGTTCCAAATAAAGTTCAATGACCTGGTGCGCGGTCATTTCGCCCAAATTCATTTTTTTCTGCAGATCCTGGATCGTATGTTCCTGCATACATCCTCACAAATAAGAAATGGGCGCCCGCAAGCGCCCATTCAAATCATCGTCCATCGCCAGTAATATAGTGTTCCAACTGCGCGATCAGAAATTTCTGT
Organism: uncultured Anaerolineaceae bacterium; assembly: GCA_964549865.1. Taxonomy (GTDB): domain Bacteria; phylum Chloroflexota; class Anaerolineae; order Anaerolineales; family Villigracilaceae; genus Villigracilis. Next base: position 2,133 of record CAZJYB010000072.1, on the reverse strand, counting down.
ACATCCACCACTTCCTTGAGCACATCCCGTACGGAGATCAACCCAAGCAATTCCTTTCCGTCAAATACGGGCAAATGACGGATGTTCTTGTCGATCATCAGGGCCATGCACTCTTCAAGCTGCTGGCCGGCCTCCACATAGACCACTTTACTGGTCATGATCTCACTGACTTTCGTACCCTTGGCGGTCTTGCCCAGCAACTCCACTTTTCGCACACAGTCACGCTCTGAGAGGATCCCATCCACGTTCTTGCCGCTCACCACCATCAATGCGCCCGTATTCTGCTTCGACATCATCGAAAGCGCCTCGTAAACGGTCGCCTCCGGATCGACTGAAAATACTTCGCTTCCCTTTTTGCGGATCATGTCTCGGACAGTGGGCATGGGCATCTCCTGTGTGATTTGCCCAGAGTATAGACAAAAAACCAAATACTTGCAAGCGAGTTCTGATTAATAAGAATCCCGATTTATAGTAGAATTATACTACTGGGGCGATGGCGGAATCGGCAGACGCAACGGACTTAAAATCCGTCGGTAGTGATACCTTGAGGGTTCGACCCCCTCTCGCCCCACACAAAATGTCATTGCGCAGCAACTGAGAAAAGTCAGAGAGCGCAATGGCATATTCATCTACAGGTGAAAATGTTCTTTACACGCCAGCAACTCGAGGAGATCGAAGATAAAAGCCTTGCGCCTTATGGCATGCGCAGCAGGGACTCGAAAGGTCGCGCCTATCTGGATAGTGAGCCGGATTACCGTACATCCTTTCAACGCGACCGCGACCGCATTCTGCACACCACCGCATTCCGCAGGCTGGAATACAAGACGCAGGTCTTCATTAACTTCGAAGGAGATTACTTCCGTACCCGCCTGACCCACACACTGGAAGTTTCCCAGATCGGCCGTACTTTGGCGCGTGCCCTGGGCGCGAATGAAGATCTCGTCGAGACGATCTGCCTCGCACATGACCTCGGTCACTCGGCCTTCGGGCACTCCGGTGAGATCGCACTTTCAAAACTGATGAAGGATTTCGGCGGGTTCGATCACAACAAACAATCCCTGCGCATCGTCACGGAACTCGAACAACGCTACCCGGAATTTCCCGGGCTGAACCTTACCTGGGAAGTGCGCGAAGGAATGGTCAAACACGAATCTGAATACGATATTTCGGATGCGCGCGATTACAGCCCAGAACTGCGCGGAAACCTCGAGACGCAGATCGCCAACGTTGCAGACGAACTCGCCTACACCACGCACGATCTCGATGACGGCTTGCGCTCCGGGATGATCAACCCACAAATGCTGGAGGGTCTCGCCTTATGGGAGATCCTGCGCGAGACATACAACTGGCGCGGGCCCAATCTTGACGAGATTGAACGCCATCGCATGATCAGGCAACTGGTTGGTTTGATGGTGACCGACATGCTCTCTGCCACCGATGCACGGATCAAGGAAAGCAAGATCAAATCGGTACTGGATATCCAGAAACTAAAACAAAACCTGATCGGTTACAGCGAGGATATGCACAGGCGCAACCGCGAACTAAAGGATTTTCTGTATAAAAAACTGTACAGGCATTATCGCGTGGTCAGGATGTCTGTGCGGGCCGAACGACTGATCTCGGACCTGTTCAATGCCTATCGCACAGAGCCGGCCATGCTTCCAGACCACGTACAGCGTTCCATTGATAAGCACGGCCTGGAACGCACGATCTGCGATTACATCGCCGGAATGACAGATCGTTACGCCGTCGAAGAACAACAAAAACTGTTCAACCCCCTGGAAAAACCATAGCAGGTTTTATCCACGACGGGGGATATAACATCTCCCGTTTTATTTCCCGCGAATACAAGCAAAGAGAGGAGCGGCCCGCATGACCCAACCCAATTACATTACTGCCGAAGGTGAAGCAAAACTCAAAGCCGAACTGGAGGAATTGAAAGGCACAAAACGCGATGAGCTTGCCCAGAGACTGCGCTCGGCCATCCAAATGGGCGATCTCTCAGAAAATGCGGATTATCACAAAGCCAAGGAAGACCAGAGTTTTCTTGAAGGGCGCATCAAGGAACTTGAAGCTATTTTACGAAACACAGTGATCATTGAAAAAAGAGCCAACTACGGCATTGTCACGATC
>CAZJYB010000071.1:0-19848 GCA_964549865.1 uncultured Anaerolineaceae bacterium | reverse complement strand
CATTCACTGGGCAGATCGCCTTCGACTTCATCCAGTCATCTGATAGCGCACTTTTCGCGCTCGAGTGCAATCCGCGCGCTACAAGCGGCGTGCACCTGCTGGCCTCGCATCCGCAATTCGCGGATGCCTTCCTGGACCCGAAAATGGAAACCATCACGCCCCCAAACAATGCCTCTTACATGCTGGCTACGGCCATGCTTGTATATGCACTGCCGTCCTCATTGACCAAGGGGCAACTTCGCAAATGGAGTTCGACCTTCTTCACAAGCGACGATGTCATCCTTGATTTCAAGGACCCGCTGCCGTTCCTGCTTCAATTTAGAAGCATCCTGTCATATTTACTGATCGCCCAAAAGAAGGGGATCAGCCCGCTTGAGGCCTCCACATTTGATATCGAATGGAACGGAGATAAGCCTCAACAGGATTCAAGATGATCGAAAACAGCGCTTCAAATACTTGTGTTCTGTCAAAAAACCATCCTCAGGTGGAAATTCATTTAAGAGTTGAGGTATAGTTTCAAAAACAATAATATCACTCTGTTGAACTTAGCCTGTCGCCATCAGTATTCTCCTTTACAGATCTATCAGATCCGTCTGGTCCGGAATATACACTGTGGCAAGGGCTTACGGCAGGAAGCATTGATGTAGTATCTGAGGCAAATCATATTTTGGGAACATCTGATATAAAAATAGTCATTCGAAAACTAAGTATTTCCAAGTCAGTAAGTTCTTTTGACGAAGACGAAATAAATATACTTGGCAAGGAAATGAGATCGATGATGCATAATATCCTCAGTCAAATATTCGCTCAACAGACAAGTACCTAACTAAAGCAAGAGTGGCTTAAAATCAAAAATGCGCTCCGTACGGAGCGCATTTCCATTGTGACGGGAGGGCGGGATTCGAATAACATCCCCCCAGTGGGGACGCACGACCGAAAACAAAAAACGCATCCATCTCTGAACGCGTTTTCACTTATGGCGGGGAGGGCGGGATTCGAACCCGCGACCGGTTTAACCCGGCACTCACTTAGCAGGCGAGCCCATTCAGCCACTCTGGCACCTCCCCATTTCAATTTACGATTTTACACCCTTATCGATCTTCTTCGATCCACAATCGCAAATTGGATGGCGGAGGGAGTGGGATTCGAACCCACGTTGGTGTGACCCAAACATGTTTTCAAGACATGCGCCTTCAGCCACTCGGCCACCCCTCCATATCATCCCGACACCTGCACTTGCGTGTGGTGCAAGTGAGTTTTTCGGGGGCGGACGCCATTTTACCATACAACCAAACATAAACCGTCATTGCGAGCCCCTTCGCGCAGAGCGGAGGACAACGTCCGAAGTCGAAGCGCGGGCGAAGCAATCCGAAACCAAGTGTGTAGATTGTTTCGTCGCCTGGTTTCGACACCTGCACTGCAACAAACGCAGTGCGGCGCAGTGTACGGCCTTCGGCCTACTCAACCAACGGCTCCTCGCAATGACGAAAACGACTCTTCCCCGCTATAATGAAACTTTATGGAACAACACGAATCCTATGACGTGATCATCGTGGGCGCGGGCATCGCCGGGCTCAGCGCCGCGCTTCATCTTGCAGAACGAGGCTTGAAACCGCTGATCCTCGAAGCGGGAGACCACGTGGGTGGCAGGCTGGCAGGTATGGGCCCCATCAACATCCGGGGATGGCAGCTGCCCTTGGAACACGGCGTCCATGGGATCTGGAATTCATACGTGAATTTTAAATCCATGCTCGAACGCCATGAGATCGTGACAAACTTTATCCCTGCGCGTGACGAGCAATGGATCCATCGCGATGGGAGCTTCATCGGCCGCGCGCCCATCGGCGCGACCATCCGTGGCAGCGTGTTCCCCGCACCGTTTCATTACATCCAGCTCTTTCTGCATCCGCGCTTTCTATGGATGCTGGGCCTGCGCGATTGGCTGTCGATCTTCCATGTGTGGTCCGTGCTGGTCATGTCGATCGGGATCGACCCACTCATGGAACACCAGCCTCTTGAAGGGTTAACCTTCGGGAAAACTCTCAAGTCCTGGGGGCCGTCCTTTCGCTCACTTTTCTTTGGCCTCACGCGTAATGGGTTATCGGCTGACCCGGACGAAGTCCCTCTCGCGGGATTCCTGGCCTTTCTGCGTTTCTATACCGTCATGCGCCGCGACGCGTGGAAGTTCGACTACCTCCCCAACGGCGGCGGCGAGGTCTGCGAAAAACTTGCAGAGAAGATCAAGCAACTCGGAGGCGAGATCAGGTTCAAATCACGCGTGACACGATTGGAAAAGAATGGGGATTGGATCGCTCATTGGGAATCAGATTCCTCTGCGGGCGTGGACTCTGCCCCATTCCTCATCCTCGCTTCAGACTCACCCGCGGCTGGTTCGATCATCAAAAACAGTTTCCCAGCCGAAAGCGACCCGCTCTTCTTCCCGCGCGGGCTCGAGCACGCTGTCATCCGTCTATGGTTTAACCGCGCTCCACGTAGCGGACCCGAGGCCGGCATGTTCAGCGGCGATTTCGTGATGCATAATTTTTTCTGGCTCGAACGGATCTATGATGCTTATCGAAAATGGGGCGAGGCCACGGGCGGCTCGTGCATCGAAGTGCATGTGTACGGCCCGCAAAGTTTGTTGAATGAAGGCGACGCGCTTCTGCTTACAAAAGTGCTCACCGATCTTTATCGCGCCTTTCCGGAATTAAAAGGGCATCTGATCACTCAAAACATACAACGCAACGCGGCGGCACACACATTGCCCGCGCTGGGGATGCGCGGCACGCATTTGGGGATCGAAACAAAATGGAAGAACCTGTTCTGTGCAGGCGATTGGGTTAGCCACGCCGTACCTGCCTTCTTTTTGGAACGCGCCTGTGTGACGGGGCTGGAGGCCGCGAACAGGATATTATCGACGCGTGGATTGGAACCGTGGGAACCAAAACTGTACCCGCCTCCCGAGTCGATGGTTGTGTGGATCGAGAAGTGGATGCAGGCCGGCCGCGCAAAGAGAAGGAATAAGAAAGGATAATAGAAATGAGCAAGAAAGCCAGATTTACTGTTTTGAGCACCCTAGTCATTGCTCTCATCGGAATGGCTGTAGCAATCTTTCACATTCAGAAAGCAGCCTCATTACCAGATTACGGAACAACAATAGACATACATGGCAATATGACCAATCCAGAAGCAGAAAGCGCTTTTGTGAAAGCATACCTGCAAGGCAATTCTGGCCGGTGGAAGAAAGTTATCTACACAATTGAAGGCGATCCGATCATTTACACTGTTCGATACAGGAACCAGCCTGTTTCTCTTGAAGTAACCATCGATGCACGGCGGGACAAGTTTGGTTCAAGGCATATAAAAACGTACACCTGCCAAAAAATGACTGCAGGTGACGAACTTCGACTCACAGGATGCACAGGCGCATCCAGCGGCGAAATTGTTATCCCCTAGCTGCAGGCGGGGAGAGGAAAGGATAGTTGCAGTTTACCTGCTTGACCCCGAGATTTGAAAGACGTAGAATGGAAACAGATTGGTTTTAATCTTTGGACGTCTATTTTTTTTACAAACAGGATAAACGGATGAATATATTTTTCGTAGCCATAGCATTAATAATTGGAATCATAATATTTATTGTTTTAAGCAAGATGTCATCAAGGCAAAACACAATTAAACAGAAGCGAAATCCTTCGGCTACAAAAGTAAATTTGATTATTGGAAATACCCCGCCCCCTGGCGCAGTTGTTTTCAATCCAAACGGGACAATTGAACAAACACCCAATTCGCTAGAGGCTCGCCACAAATGGGTGATTCAAAAAACGACTCTTAAAATCCAACAAGAACCCGATGATGGCGAATGGTATTTCGAGCGCGGCAAAGCCTTGATGGCATTAAACCAGTATTCAGAAGCCATTTCTGATTTTAGTAAATTGGTTGAGTTGTATCCAACTTGGGGAGGATATTATCAAGTACGCGGTTTGTGTTCTTTTCGTGCTGGCGATAAGGAAAATGCTTTGGTAGACTTGAAGAAGTATAAAGAATTAGAAAAAAGTGAACGGCTTGACGGAGAAACAATTAAAATACTTGAAGAATTAGAAAAAGAGATTCCCTAAAAGAGGTTGGATCTTACGAAACACCGCCTAACGAAGCGTCCTGGGCGAACGCCACCGTCCGTGCCGCGAAGCAGCGCCACGGCGGTGCGAGACGGCAGGATAATGCACACCTTCGCTACGCTTCGGCAGGTGGGATTCGTCGCCATTTACAAGTATTTCGCGTACGCCTGGCTTCGGGTTTTTCGTGCTCTCAAGCAGAGTCTCCTCTTACAGCAAAGCACCTATAAAAAAGGCGCATCCAATTGGATGCGCCTTTTTTATTAAAATTCTAAACTATGGCAAATATGGCGCGAGCGGACCCTGGATATCGATTACATTCTTTAACACATCGAACGGGACAATGACCGTCTGCGGGCCGGCGGCGTAGGCAGCCACCTGACCCTGATCAAATGTGATAATCAACCCATCTTCTGAGACATTCCAGCGTTCATAATTTATGGGGGCTGCATCCGCTCCCGGTGTGAAAGCCGGGTCAAAGGCGATATCGCGGGCGGCAAGCTGGGCTTTGCAATAATCGGCGATCACCTGCAAATAATTGGAGCTGGGCAGGAAAAGTAATTCGATCGGTACGTCCGCTCCGTTTTCAAGATCGTAGTTGACCGTACGGCTGTAGCTATATGGATGCGCCGCGCCGTCCATATATACGGAGAAATTGAATTTGATGCTCCAAAGGTTCCCTTTTTGGCTGATCAACTCATAACGGGCATCGAATGAACTGCCGGCCGAAATGGGCTCTGCCGGGAGTTCGGATGTGCCCCGCTTGAAAAGTGCGATCTCCTCTTCCACGATTGTCCTTAATTCGACATTGAACGCCTGCACGCCAGGGTCTGTTGACTCGCCGAGATACGGGATTTGAGCAGTGATCGTATAGATCGGAGACTGGCTATCCTCGCCATACGGAATGGGCAGTAATTGGATCGGCTGAACCATGAGCGGAAGAGTTGGAGGTGGTACCGTTGGTGGTTGGGTTGCCGGTGCAGCCACTCCACAGGCAAGCATGGAAATCACCAAAACACAGACGACTGTCACATTTCTGGACAAAGTGTTCATACGAGCTCCTTTTGAGTTAAAAGAAAATATCCGTTGGTGTAAAATCGAAGAGAATGAATTTCCCAAAGTGGGTTGCAGCGATTCTTACCTATCTCGCCGTCTGGGCGGGATTATTTTTATTCCAGAGCGCGTGGTTCGCGATGGTGGGGTTCCATCTTGCAATGTTGATCATGCTGCTGGTCCTGCGAGCCAATATCCCAATTAACATTCTCTTTAAGACAGGTCATTTCAAATGGATCCTTCCAGCCATGGTTTTATGTGCAAGCAGCGGATTTTTCATTTATTATCTTTATCCGTTTTTTGGCACGACTGAAGCTCTTCGGTCGCAACTTGAGGTCATCGGGCTGGGCAAATCCAACTGGTTCGCTCTTATCACATACTTTTCGCTGGTTAATCCATTTATCGAAGAATATTTCTGGCGCGCCTTTCTGGGAAGCGAAACGAAAAACTTTTACATCGGGGATCTGGTCTACGCAGGTTATCATGGGCTGGTTTTGGCAGGAAGGATACCATCGGTCATGGTATTCCTTGCACTCGTTTGCCTCACGTTTGTCGGCTGGCTATGGAGACAGATCTATCGCAAGAATGAAGGCTTGCTTGTCCCGGTGCTGGGCCACATGGTTGCAGATTTCTCTGTCATGTTGGCGGTATATTTATTGACGATGTAATTTCACCTCTATCCGTTTATTCTTCCGGAGGCTTGACCGAGCGAAATTCCCTGAAAAGCAGCAGGTCATAAACGATCTTCAAGCCGCCTGCAATAAAAAATGGGGCATTGAACAACACCGGAATACTGAAGAAAAGCCCGGTCAACGCGGGGGAGAGGGATGAACCGATCGAACGGGCAATGGCCGTGACACCTGAAGCGGCAGAGCGTTCATCGGGTGTGACAACAGCCATGGTATAGGATTGACGCGTGGGCACGTCCATTTGCGAGATGCTGAAGCGCAAGAGCAGGAGTCCAATGGCAAGTGGCAGGCTCGGCATCAGCGGGACAAGGATAAGCATGATATTCGATGGGATGTGCGTGAAGACCATGGTATTGATCAACCCGAACTTTTCCGCCATCCTTACGGCCAGCAAGGCCGAGATGCCCGCCAGGATATTCGCGCCGAAGAAAATACTGCCCAGCAACCCGGATTCCACACCGAACTTGATGTGGAACCAGTAGGCCATCATACTTTGCACGATCAGGCCGCCTGCAAAAGCATCCAATGCAAATAAGGCACTCAATTTAAAGACTACATTACGCGAACGATGCAGGCCGAACACTCTTTTGATCCCTGTTTCCGCAGCTGCGCGCGTCACTTCGATCTCAGGCGATACATTCAAAAACAGGACCATCAGGACCAAACCGCCGAGGGCATACCCGGTGAGGATGAAACGATACGCTTCCAACGCAGACCATCCATCTGCTTGCAAGAGCTGTGCCAGCCACCCACCTGCCAGCGCGCCTGCAGCCGTGGCGAACGAACCAACGAGGTTGTACCAGGCGAATACTTGTGTACGTTTCTTGTTTTCGATCAATTGCGATAGCCCGGCTTGTTCCACTGAAAGGAACGGACCGATCTCGTTGCCGCTCGGGCTGATGACCCCGATGATCGCGGCGACCATCAAAATAACGATGTTATGCGTGAGGATGAACACGATCCCCGCGCCAAGCATAAGCAGCGCGCCAAGGATGAGTGTCCGCTTGCGTCCAAACAGGTCTGCCCGAGTGGTAAGCCAGAGGGAAATGCCGGCATCCCCTGCGAGCGTGAGGCTGAACAACAGACCGATCTCTTTTTCGGTAAGTCCCGTTTCAACAAGATAGAGTGCGAGGATCACTGAAAGAAACCCGTAACAAAACAGGCGGATGATACGGGTGGCAAAAAGTAATGTAATATCGCGGCGATGGTTCATTTGCTTTTGGCTATATCCAACCTGCACCACGCATATAACGCGTCATAGACATCGAACTGGCGTTCAAGGTTTTCCATGTCTTCCGGAAAGCGCAGGCTGTATCCACTTGCAATGGCTTCAAGCCCGCGGGCGATGGGATCGGTATCGATATCCTCGGCAACATCGGCCGCATGCACGATCTTTGCCATGCGCAAGAGGCCGGGCTCCTTCAAGTCATATTTGACGATGATGGACTCGAAGGAACAGCGCCCATCTACATGACCGAGTTCCACTCCGGGCGCGTCATATGGAATGGCACCTGTTTCTTTTGCAACCTTCCCGATCTGATTGCCCGGGACGAATAAAAACTCCGCTTCGTTATCGATAAAACGGGTGATCAACCATGGGCAGGCCACCCGGTCTACATGAACGTGAGAACGTGTGATCCATTGCATGAGATTTCTCCTTATTTAATTTGATCGTCCCGCAGGTTTTATACCGAATTTTGGTTGGGCATTTAAACCTGCGGGACGGTTTTCACATTACATAAAAAACAAGCCATACAAACCAGCGGCAAGCACCATCGCCGCAACGGTCCATTTTGACTTTGAGCGAAATTGAATGACAAGGGCAAGGCTGAATATGATCCACGCATTCATCCCAATGACGGTTTCATTCAAAATACCAAGGGCGGTGACGGAGATCAATCCCACAACGCCTGCTGTGATACCGTCCAGAAAGGTATGAAAGGATTTGTTCTCGATCAACTTTTCGAGATATTCATGGCCTGTGATCGTGAAGGCAAAGGCAGGCGCAAAAACTCCAATCGTCAGGGCAATGGCTCCAAGCGGACCTCCACCGATGTAACCAACAAACGTGGAAAAAATGATCAGCGGCGCAGGGAGCAGTCCAGAGAGGGCCAGACCATCCAAAAATTGCGCGTTGGTCATCCAGCGCCCCACTTCAACCGCGTCATGCTGAATGAATGGAATGGCTGTATAGGCTCCACCGAAGGTGAGTAACCCGGCGCGCAAACCGGAGATAAAGAGGGTTAATGGATCGGCTGTATTGGTCCTTACAACGTCCACACTTGCCGGGGATACGACCTCAAGGGAAATACCGGGAGAGAAGGTAATGATCGAGAAAACGAAAACAATTGTCAGGGCGAGGGCGAGGCGGGTTCTTTGTCGATCAGCAAGCGCATAAATGAATCCCGCAACCAAAAGTGTGATCAGAAAGTTGACTTTGAAAAGTTGTGCAAATCCCGCCAGGAAGGCAATGCTCCACAACCATTTACTTTCATGCAAGGCATGGCCGCCAATGCGATGCACCGCGCGCACGATCAGCGCGGCAACTGCGGGCTGCATCCCAAGAAAAATGGATCGGAAGGCAGGCGAGTTGATTCCGTAAGTGACGTAGAACCATGAAAGCGCGAACATCAACAGGAAGCCCGGGATCATGAAGCCAAGGCCGGCCAAAAATGCACCCGCGCGCCCGCGTGAGAGCATGCCGAAGTACACGCAAAGTTCGTGGGCTTCAGGCCCGGGCAAAGCCTGATAGACAGCCAGTACGCGATTAAATCTTTCGGGCGTGATCCATTTTTCCTCGTCGACAAGTTCCTGGCGGATCATGGCGATCTGCGCGACGGGCCCGCCCCAGGCAAAAAAGCCAAAGCGAAGATAACGCAGGAACAATTTTGAATATGATTCATGCGGAACGTTCAGGTTTTCATTGAGGTCGTTCATGCTGTAATTTTTTCCCTATAATCTTTAATTCAATTCAGCAACCAAACGATCGAGATGTTCCAGGATGACATCCCGGGCAATTTCATAATTTTCACTTACAGACGGCACGTCACCCCATTGTTCGACGGGCATTTTCTGCTGGTATTCGTTCGGCAACTCGCAAAAGGTGATGATTCGTTGAGCGGTTTCCACATCGGCGGGTAATAATTTTTTTGGAGCCGACTCCAAAGGCGTTAAACCGTCTTCAAACAAACCAGCGATGGTCTTTTGAGATAACTCAGGATCGGGACGCGTGCCTCGCGCAACAGCCCTGATATTCAAGCCTTTTTCATAAGCCAATTTGTTGAAGTAAGTTGCCGCCAGGACACTCTTGGCAGCGCCATGTTCACAGACAAATACAATCATTGGGGTATGGTTCATGTTTTTTCCTGCCAGATTTTTAGATTTCATCCGCGGATAATTCCGCATATAAAGCCTCATAAACAAGGAATCCTCGTTCAAGGGCCTCCTGGTCGTCCTTGCTGATACGACTCAAACCGCGGCAAATTAAGTCCAATCCTGCAGCAACAGGCTCCACAGCAACCTCCTGAAGGACGTCTGCCTCGTCCACGATGCGGGCGATACGTGCAAGGATGGGGTCATTCAGTTTATGTTCCTTCAGGAATGTATGAAACGTACAATGTCCGCGATGATGGGAATAGCGCATGCCCGGTATATCGAACGGCTCAGCTTTCAAAGGCAGAGGTTTCGTCCCGGCGGGGACAAAAATAAATTCAGCTTTTGGGTCCACCCAGCGACGGATCAGCCAGGCACAAGCCATCCGGTCCACACCGATATTCTCCCAAGTCACCCATTTCATGGCTTTGCTCCTCTTCGTGACAGAAGTTTTTCTCTCACCTGCTTACCGATCTCAGAGTGAAAATAATCCCCAACTGAAATTTGCTGGTATCGTCGGGAAAGTTCCGCCATGTCTGGTTTTTTTTTATTCATTTCCTTGAGTAATTTGCCATATTCAATGTCCACGAATTCAATGAACTGACTCACCAAAGAATCATCCTGTGCCTCAAAAAACGAGTTGGACCGCCATACATACGACTGCCCCTCCATTTCCTGTATCTCAACGGTCAACCATTGGAATTGCTCGGCAGTACGCGGTCTATCCGGAAGCACCCATACAGACTCGTTTAACAAGATCGCGCCAACCCGTTTCAATTTTCGCCAGATGTAAACGCGGCGGGCAGAAGGATTGGCTGGGAGTGTGTAATGGAGCAAAAGCCAGTTTTTCATGGAAATGTAACAGTAGTTACATTTCCATTCTACCATGGTTCAGGGCTGAATGTAAAGTTCCTTTAAGATCGCCAGGGTTTCCTGCTTCCCACCCACCCCATTTTCTCCGCCCGGCCCCACACACGAGGGACAACCGTCTTCACAAGCACATTCACTTACCAATTCGAGCGCGCGCCGAACCAGTTCATCGTGGATCTCGAATAACTTTTGACTGAACCCTATTCCCGCGGGGACAAGATCATACAGGACGACAGATGGTAATCCATTGATCGCCCCGGCCGGGTCCGTATGGACCCCGAGGTCGCGTGTGTCGCACATCAGGAACAGAGGCGCGAGGTTGCCCAGCACAAAGCCCAGGCCGGAGAGACCGCTGCGCATGCGGACGTTCTGCTCCACTTTTTGATGACAGGTCCGGCAAAGCGTGGACAGATTCTCCAGACGATTTGCCTGCAATGGATCCACGAATGTACGAAATGGGATCTTATGATGCACGTCATGCTGGCGATTTGTTTCCAGCGTGCCGCACACCTGGCATTTATACTGGTCGCGTGCACGCACACGTTCGCGTAGCTTGGGCCAATCCGGGCCATATTCATTTAGATCATTCGTCCACACACCAGCATCCCGTAAACGAGAAACTGTTTCATCAGAGAGCGAAAGCCAATAACCGGTCGTCTGCAATTCAGAGGGTGGCATATTGAGGGGTTCTTCGCCGAGGTTCTCGTACGTGAACCAGCGCAGCTTTTTGAATCCAACTACCTGGGTGGTGACTTGAATTTCTCCATATGCTTTATCGCCGACCTCACCCCCGGCCCCTCTCCCTATCCCCTTCGGGGACGCTTCGCGGGGAGAGGGGAGCGAGACTTGAGCGAGAGTGTTCAGGATCTGGATCTCGGAACGCCTCTGGGCTTCCGTATAGTAGTCCAGGCCAACAGGCACTAGTTGTGCGATGTGATTTTCCAGGTTAAGTTCCTGCACAAAATATTGCTGGGCTTCGTGCATATAGATCGCGCCGGGATGCACCATCCACGCGGCGCTTTCGCCGTCCACGGTGCCGATTACGATCGGACGACCATCCTCCGCAGTGGACTGCAGCACAACACTTTGCGGCGAGGCAGAACGCAATGAAATATTCGCAGCCGGATACTGATCCTTCATCCAGTAATATTTTTCGTGCGAGAAATGCGACTCCTGGTTTGCGACGAGGAATTCGAGATATTCGTCAACGAGTTCGTCGGAAAGACTCCCAAAGCCATCCCCTTTTTGAAACGGCAACTCGAACATCGCGCAGCGCAAATGCTCAAGCAAAATAAGCAAATGATTCGGGTTGACCAGGGCCATCTCGGGTGACCTGCCGAAGAAGTATTCCGGGTGATGTGCAAGGAACTGGTCCAGCGGATTCGACGAGGCCACCATCAACGAGACGGCCGGCGCGTCCCCGCGTCCCGCGCGACCCGCCTGCTGGCGGGCGCTTGCGATCGTACCCGGGTACCCGACCAGGATCGCCGCGCCGAGGCCGCCGATGTCGATCCCCAACTCAAGGGCATTGGTCGCCACGACCGTTTTCACCGACCCATCGCGCAGCCCGATTTCTATTTCACGACGTTGATGAGGCAGATAACCGGAACGATAGCCGCGAACAGATGAGGAGAGAGAAGGGAGTGGAGAGCCGTTGGAAAGGGTTTTACTATTCTCTTTTCCCTGTTCCCCAGTTCCTTGAAGATACGTCAGGATGATCTCCACACTTCGGCGCGTGCGGGCGAAGACCACGCTTTGGATATTTCGCGCCAGCAGGTCCTGCGCGAGCCTGACCGCTTCGAGCAAACTGCTCTTTCTTAAACCGAGCATGGGATCGGTGACAGGCGGGTTGTAAATCATGAAGTGCCGCTCACCGCGCGAGGAACCGTCGTTATCGACAAGTTCAACAGATTCCTCGATCAAATTTTCGGCAAGCTGCTGCGGGTTGCCTATTGTGGCCGATGCAAGAATGAACTGTGGATCTGCCCCGTAAAATTTCGCGACGCGCTTGAGCCTTCGGATCACATTTGCAACGTGCGAGCCAAAGACACCGCGGTAGGTATGCATTTCGTCGATGACGATGAATTTCAGGTTGCTGAAGAAATCATTCCAGCTGGCATGGTGAGGCAATATACCCGTATGAAGCATATCCGGGTTCGATAAGACGATACGCGCGTTCCTGCGGATCGCGGCACGGTCCTTTTGAGGAGTATCCCCATCGTAGATTGCCGCTGACATGTTGAAACGTTCCAACGTTGAGAGCTGATCTTGTGTTAAAGCCTTTGTTGGAAAAAGATAAAGTGCGCGCGCCTCAAGGTTTTGGATCATGGCAGCAAGCACAGGCAAACTATAGGCCAGTGTCTTTCCACTGGCTGTACCCGTGGCCAGGACGATATTTTTTCCGGCACGCGATCCTGTCCACGCGGAGTATTGATGGGAATAAAGCGAGTGGATGCCGCGGGAGGTTAATGCCTCCCGAAGCGCGGGGGGCAGGTCGTTCGGAAAAGGATGCGTTTGTGCGGGGCGCGCGGGAGTCGTTTGCCATGCGGAAAAATTGGGCGCAGTCTGCGCGTCGCTCTTCCAGAAGTCCAGTAGCGCTTGAATGGGATTCAATACTGTCTTACTTTGCGCTATCGGCGAGGGCTTTTTCCTCGGCGCGTGTATGCAGCGAACGGAATGCCCAGGCGCCCAGGCCGAACGGCACCCAGAATGTGATCGTACGATAGGTCAGTGTGATGACAACAGCTTCGCTCCAATTCACCCTCAAAGAGGCAAGCGCAACCGGCATAAGGCCCTCTACGATGCCGATCCCGGAAGGCGTGGGAGATATGACAAAGAATAAATAACTCAGTGAAAACCCGGCGATCAGTGTTTCCGCGGATACAGGCACTTCAAACGACAAAAAAGAACATAGCAAAACGCCCATCAATAAAGCCTTATTCAAAATTCCCCAGAACACCGGGCGAACCAAACTGGATGGTCTTTCAGTGAGGCCGGAAAAACCCTCTGTAATTTCGTGTGCAAAGGCGCGCGCACGCACTTCACTCAAATATCCGCTTTTTTTAAAGAACTTCACGAGGCGATTTACTCCGCGCGCCGTCTTCGCGAGCAGGTCACCCAATTTTTGCTCGGAACGATAGCCGATGTAAAGGACTGATCCGTATACGATCGCGATCAAAAGCAAAAACAACGAGGCGCTGATCTCGCCCGTATCGAGATCGTTGCGGCGGACCAGCACAATTAATCCCAGAGCAAGCACACAAAGGAACGCAGCCTGATCGAGCAGAAGAAAGAGCGCCGCAGCAACAGTCACCTTACCGGCGGGATGCTCATTGCGGCGCGCCTCGGCAGCAAAGAGCGCAATGCCTCCCACGCCGGCAGTGGGCGCGACCACATTGATAAAGTTCGCAGCCGCGGCAATACGGCTCAACGTCAGCACGGATTCGTCCATGCCAAGCAATCGATAAATGGATTGATACATGCGCCCCAAGCCAATAAACCACGCCAGTTGAACCAGAATACCAAGGATAAAAAATTGCAAATGCGCGCGTCGCAGGGTGCGCGCAATGGTTTCCAGCTCACTAAAACTGATCGCCACCACTGCAATCCCGAGGAAAAGCACAACGACAATTAATAATTTCTTCATCTCAACGATTATACAATACACAAAATAAAAGAGCAGGTTTTACCTGCTCTTTTATGAATAATCTAACTCCTGCGCCTGCCGCCACCGGCCACCAGCATCACATAATAGAGTAATTGCAGAATGGCCGTGACCAGCCCGGCGACATAGGTCAGGGCAGCAGCGTTCAATACGGTGTTCATACCGCGCGCCTCTTCGTCGCTTTGGATCACGCCGGTTTGCACGAGCAATTGCCTGGCTCGCGCAGAGGCGTTAAGTTCCACGGGCAGGGTCGCGAGTGCAAAAAGTGCGCCACCCGCGAAGATGATCACTCCCAGCCAGGCTAGTTGCGTAAACTGGATGAAAAGGCCGATCATGATCAGGATCAAGCCGAGGTTCGAGCCAATGCTGGCAGCTGGCACAAGCGCGGAACGAACTCGCATGGGAAAGTAACCTTCCGCATCCTGAACTGCATGGCCTAATTCATGTGCCGCGATGGCCACCGCTGCCACCGATGCGCCATTTGCGACGCCTGGTGAAAGAAAGAGCGTCTTATTACGCGGATCGTAGTGGTCTGTTAAGTTTCCCGCCACCCCCTGCACCTGTACGCCGTTTAATCCGCTCGCGGAAATCAGCCGCTGTGCGGCTTGATGCCCTGTCAGCCTGCTTAGGGCAGGCACCTGGCCCCATTTTTTATACGCCCACTTTACATACCAGGACGTGGCCGCCACGAGAATGAAAGCGGGGACCATGAATAACAAGTAATAAGGATCAAAGAAATACATGGTTTCTCCTTTTGATTATTGACCGATCAATTCCAATAATACTTCTACGGCTTTATCCAGTTGCGGGTCGCGCTCCGCGAGGCGGTCTTCATCGGTCATTTCGACCACATGGTCAGGCGTAAGCCCAACGTTATGGATCGTCCGTTCGTTCGGCGTCAGCCATTTGGCGATCGTGATGCGCACGGCACCGTTATCGCCGGAGAGCGGGATCCAGTTTTGGACGGAACCCTTCCCGTACGAGGTCACACCGACGAGTTCTGCGCGGCCGAGGTCTTGTAATGCGCCGGCCACGATCTCGGAAGCGGAGGCGGAGGCTTCGTTGATCAACACGACCATGGGAATGTTCTTATCCGTGGCCATGCCTGCGGGCATCACTTCAAAGGTCGTGCGTTCGGCATTGCCGTATTGCTCGTACAGCACAACACCTTCGTCAACAAACTGTGAGGTCACTTCCACGGCTGTCTGTAAAAAACCGCCGCCATTGTTTCGCAGATCAAGAATGATGCCCTTGGGGTTCTGTGCCATTAACTCCGTGAGGGCGGCAAGGAGTTCCGGGGTCGTTTGTGTTCCAAATGTAGTCACCTGAATATAGGCAATGTCATTCTCCAGCATTTCACCGGAAGAGGATTCCAGCTCGATCTTTTCACGCGTAATATCGAACTCGAGCAGATCAGCCTCGCCATCGCGCTTGATCGCCAAATGGACTATTGTTCCTGTAGGCCCTATGATCTGCAATCTCACTGCTTCGCCAGGGAGCCCGGTCATATCTTTGCCATCGATCTCCATCACCTGATCACCGGGCTTGAGGCCGGCCCGTTCTGCAGGAGAACCGGGCATGGGGCTGATGATCGTTAGATATTCGGTGGTGGTATCCACATACGCACCGATGCCTTCATATTCACCTTCGAGGCTGGCATTCGCCTGTTCATACCCTTCCGGGTCCATGTAGGTGGAATGTTCATCGCCGAGCGCCTGCATCATGCCGCTGATCGCGCCGCGCATCAGCGCAACGTCATCCACGGGTTGATCAACATAATTGTTATGAACGAGAGTCCATGCCTCCCAGAATGGGGCAAACAGGCTTTGTAGCTCTGCAGGGGTGGCAGCCTCCTGCTCCGGGGAAGTGATCGGAACTGGGATAAAACGGCCATCACCCTCCAAAAAAGGCATTCCCCTGTAGGGAATGAGGTGTCCGGTCACGAAGCCGCCGGCAAATGACCCCAACGCAATTGTAATTACAACGAGCACGACAAAAATATTCTTCAATGTCTTGTTCACAAAGTCCTCCAATTTTGGCTAACCACACCCAAAAGATACCAGCACGGGATTAAAGCACGCTGAATTCTTTATACGATTTGTATAAGAGGCCGCTTTGATCAAACGTGCCGTTATTTCAGCCTTTCCAGAATTTCAGGCAATTCCTTCCACTCTGTAAAGCGGGCATGAGCATCGCCATTCACCGGCTCGCTCCCGTATAAAATACTGAACATGCCCATCTCGCGGGCGGCGCGCGTGGTACGTGCAAGATCATCGATCATTACGCAACGCCAGGGATCTGGCTCCCCCGCGGCTTTCAGCGCGGCGCCAAAGGATTCAGGCATGGGCTTGCAATAAGGGGCAACCGCATTGAGGTCCACGATGGCGGTAAAGAGCTCTTCGAGCCCCAACATGGCCAGCACTCTTCGAGCATGGGAAATGTCCGCATTTGTAAAGATCAGGTTACGGGTCGGCAGCGAAGCGATGATCGAGCGTTGCAGCGGGTCCGGCAGGAGATAATCCTTCAGCGGCAGGTCATGCACGTAAGCGAGGTAATCCTCCGTATTAATGTTGTGATGCGCCTGCAGACCGCGCAGGGTGGTGCCGTATTGCAAAAAATATTTTTCGCGCAGATGTGGGATCTCGTTTTCAGGAATATCAAGATGCTGACGCATGTAATCGTTCATACGCGCTTTGATGGCTTTCCACAAACCGGCACTGGATGGATACAACGTGTCGTCGAGGTCGAAAAAGATCGTGGTGATCTGCATTGGGCGATTATAATCGTGTCATGCCCATCCGATTGCTTTCCTCCGAGGTTTCATCACAGATCGCTGCAGGCGAAGTGGTGGAACGCCCCGCATCTGTTGTTAAAGAATTGATCGAAAATTCACTCGACGCCGGCGCGAAAAATATTTCCATTTCAATCATGGAGGCCGGCCACACCCTGATCGAGGTTGCAGATGACGGGCACGGCATCCCGCCCGCTGAATTGGAACTGGCGGCCTCGCGTCACGCGACCTCAAAACTGGTTCAGTCCGAGGACCTGTTCCGCATTTCAACACTCGGCTTCCGAGGCGAGGCACTTGCCTCGATCGGTTCGGTCTCGCGTCTGACGCTCACCTCGCGCGTGAAGGATGTTAAGGAAGGCGCGCGCCTCAAAGTGGATGGAGGGGTTGCAGGCAAAGTGGAAAAGGTCGGCGCACCGATCGGAACGAGCGTGTCCGTGGAAAACCTGTTTTACAACGTACCGGCCCGCCTGAAATTCCTCAAAACAGATGTGACAGAAAAACGCGCCATCGATTCACTAATCACCCGTTATGCGCTGGCATATCCAGAGGTTCGTTTCAAAGTAATGGATGGAAAACAATCCACATTGCAAACCACTGGAGATGGAGACCGCCGCGCCATCCTTGCCGCACTCCACGGTGTTGAAGTGGCGAAACAAATGCTTGAAGTGCTGGCGCAGGAGGAGGGATTATCCCTGACCGGTTTCATCAGCCCGACCTCCTTAACTCGTTCGAACAGAAAAGAGATCACGTTCTTCGTCAATGGGCGCTGGGTGCAGGACATTTCACTCTCCAGCGCCTTGCTGCAGGCCTATCACACGCTGTTGATGGTGGGACGTTACCCGCTGACCGCGTTGTTCCTGGAGATCGCACCCGAAGATGTGGATGTGAATGTGCACCCCACCAAGGCAGAAATACGATTCAGGCAACAGGATAAGGTATTTAGTTTTGTGCAACGATCTGCACGCAAGGCCCTGCTGGCTTATACGCCGGTTGCTTCGCTTTCCCCACAATTATGGGGTTCACGCTCACAAAGTGAGTCGCCTGGACGGCAGGTGGGAATTGACTGGTCGATCGCGCATGATGAAGGGACGATAGACGATGGACCACCGACCACAGCCGAAGATCGTTCATCGTCCATGGTCAATGGTCAGGAGAAGCTGCCTCACGCCGGCGTTCCCCTCTTGAGACTCATCGGCCAGATCGGCGCAACTTATCTCGTGGCTGAAGGACCGGACGGCCTATATCTCATAGACCAGCATGCCGCGCATGAGCGCGTGTTATTTGAAAAACTCATGGCACAACGTGATACGAAAAGCATCCCTTCACAATCCCTACTTACCCCCGCGGTGGTGACATTGCCTCCGCAATCGGCAAAGTTGATCAGCACACAACTCCCCTTCCTGGCTCATTTCGGTTTTGAAGTGGAAGAGTTTGGCGCCAATACGTTCCAGGTGCGGGCCATGCCGGTCCTGTTTTCAGGAGGCGACCCGTCCATTGCGTTACGCGCACTTGTTGAGGATTTTGAAGAGGACGAGACCCCCTTGCAGGCCCAAGTGGAGGCGAGGCTCGCTGCACGCGTCTGCAAGCGATTGGCTGTAAAGGGAGGCCAGGTGCTCACAAATGAGGAGCAGCGCGCCTTATTATCAGACCTGGAAGCCTGCCAATCTCCACGCACCTGCCCGCACGGCCGGCCGACCATGATCCACCTCTCTGTGGACGTCCTGGAAAAACAATTTGGACGGCGAGGCGCACGCTAGTCCCTGCCCTGGCGGTATACAAGACCTATGGGTTATTATTGAATCTGTAAGGTGTGGCTAAAAACGCGACGAATGTTATAAAATCAATCCATGCAGGAATTATCAGAACTCGTCTCAGGGCGCGGGTTGGGTCCATTGTTGAACCATATCCATGGCATGATCGCAGTCGTGGAAAAAGATGGCACATTGGTTTCCTGGAATCGTGCCTTTGAAAAGTGCGGACCTAATTTTTCGCCGGCCAGTACACTACAGCAATTTGTTACCGAGGCAGACAGGGCCGAAATCCAAAAAAGATTAACTTCAACGGAAGAACAACACTGGCTGATGGATTTTGGCAGCGTGGAAGACCAGCCCATTCAATGCGACTGCCTGCTTATTCCGCTGAATAAGGACCAAGTACTATTTATCGCCGATCGGATTGAAGCGGATAGCACTCTTGTTGAGATCGTTCAGCGCTTGAACAAACAGGTCAAGCTCTTTCAGGTGGAAAGAGACGTGGCCAATAAACTTGCACATCGTAAACGTACTGAAGTGGAAGCAGTCCTGGCGCAGTCCCATGAGGTATCGCAGATGGACGTGCTTACCTTCCTCCCCAACCGCCGCATGATCCTGCGCGAGCTCCAGGATGAGGTGTTGCGCGCAGAGCGATATCATACGCAGTTCTCGATTTCACTTGTGGATGTCGACCATTTCAAAAAGGTCAACGATTCTTACGGCCACCTTACCGGGGACGAGGTATTAAGACAGGTTGGTTCCAAGCTGAAAGAACAGATCCGTCACCCGGATCTTGCCGGGCGTTACGGCGGCGAGGAATTCCTGATCCTTCTGCCCAATTCAAATGCAACTGCAGCCGCCGAACAGGCCGCACGCTTATGCCGGCAGGTACGCGATACCGTTGTGCAGGCACATGACCATGTGCTGCAGGTGACGATCAGCATCGGCATCGCCGAATTCGAATATGGGGTGGATACGTGGGAAAGCCTGCTTAACCGTGCCGATACCGCGCTATATGCAGCCAAAAGTGGCGGCCGCGACCGCTGGTCCGTTGCCAGCTAAACGATCGTTAATTCGAATACTTCTTTAAAGGCCGAGAGCACTTCTTCTTTTACCTTTTCCATCGAAGGCGCCGGGACCAGCAGGTCTGCCAAAGAAACGACCGGCTCGCTCAAGCCGCATGCAATGATCCCATCCCAATAATCCATATCCGGGTTCACGTTCAATGCGAACCCATGACGCGAGATACCGCGCGCGTCCACCTTCACCCCGATGGCCGCGATCTTCGCGGGCTTTTTACGGTCTTCCGGTTTGCAGCGCGGGCAGCGCGAATGAACGTCAGCCTGGATCCATACGCCGGTCAAGCCGGACCTCTGACCTGCCGCGATGCCGAGACGCGCCAACGCGATGATCAGTGTTTTTTCCAACTTACGGACATAGCCAACATAATCTGCCTGGGGAATCTTATTTTCAGCATTCACCTGTCCCAATCAAAGTAATGGATATCCCACCAATTGCCCCGGCCCGTGATAGGTGACATCTCCCC
>CAZJYB010000070.1:0-19984 GCA_964549865.1 uncultured Anaerolineaceae bacterium | reverse complement strand
CGGGCGCGGGGACAAGGATTTGAATACGGTGATCAAAGAAATGGGAAATAATCTGTAGGGGCGAGGTCATCTCGCCCCTGGGCATCGCGAAGCAGACCCTGCCCCTACGAGGAACGAATATGAACCGAATTGAAAATGCCTTCAAGAACAAACCGATCTTCATGCCCTATTTTCCGTTGGGTTATCCCGATCTGGATACCTCCATCGACGTGATCGAAGCACTCGCAAAAAATGGCGCGGACCTGATCGAGGTCGGGCTTTCGTTCTCTGACCCGCTTGCGGATGGGCCGGTCATCCAAAAAGCCACACAGGTCGCGTTGGAAGGTGGCATCACGGTCAAGAAGTCACTCGCGGCTGTTGCAGAACTGCGCAAGCGCGGCGTGACCATCCCCTTGATATTGATGGGGTATTACAACCCAATGCTGGCATACGGTCTTGAAAAATTCATCAAGGACGCGGTGAGTGCCGGTGCGGATGGCTTTATCGTCCCAGACCTCCCCATGGAGGAATCAGATGAATTCGTAGGGGCGAGTTATGACTCGCCCCTACCTCTCATTCACATGTTGGCCCCCACATCTTCACCGGATCGCATGGAAAAGGTCGCGCGCAATGCACGCGGATTTATCTATCTGGTCAGTGTGACCGGTGTGACCGGGGCGCGCGCGTCTGTGGCAGATGGTCTCGGGGACCTGATCGCGCAGGTACGAAAGCACACGTCAGCCCCTGTGTGTGTCGGCTTTGGGATCGGAACGCCCGAACAGGCCAGGGAAGTTGGCAAACTCGCAGATGGCGTGATCGTTGGTTCTGCGTGTGTGAAGACAATAGGCGAAAGCAAGACTCCTGTTGAGTCTGCGCGTGAATTTGCCAAATCCTTCAGTGACGCGCTCCAGTAGAAGTAAAAGGAGAACTCATGAATGGTACAGTGCTGGCGGTCAACCAAAGCCCGGCTCATACGTTCAGCAAATCGGGCCAGGATGCGATTACCTTGCTGGCCGGGTTGGGTGTCCAGGGTGACGCTCACATGGGAGAAAAGGTCAAGCATCGTTCGCGCGTGGCGAAAGACCCGAATCAGCCAAACTTGCGTCAAGTGCATTTGATCCATGCGGAGTTGCACGACGAACTTCGCGCGGCCGGGTTTGATGTGTCCGCCGGACAAATGGGGGAGAATGTCACCACACGCGGCCTGAACCTGCTTGGCCTGCCAACTGGCACGCATTTGCATCTGGGAAACACGGCAGTTGTTGAAGTGACTGGCTTGCGCAACCCTTGTTATCAACTGGATGACTTTCAGAATGGATTGATGAAAGCCGTGCTGGATAAGGATGAGCAGGGCAACCTGATCCGCAAGGCCGGCGTGATGAGCATTGTCCTGGTTGGTGGCGTTGTACAAGTAGGTGACTCTGTCCGTGTAGAGTTCCCGCCAGAACCGCATGAGCCATTGAAGCCTGTATGAAAGATCGAAAGGATGGATCTATGGTTTTGGAAATGGCAGTCCTCGACGTGATTGCGGGCCAGGAAAACGATTTCGAAGCTGCGTTCAGGAAGGCTTCGGGGATCATTTCGAGCATGGACGGATACATCTCCCATCAATTGCAGCATTGTATAGAGAAGCAGAACCGGTATCTATTGTTGGTCCATTGGGAGTCGCTTGAAGCACACACTGTTGGTTTTCGCGGCTCTGAAAAATACCAGGAATGGAAAAAACTCCTGCATCATTTTTATGATCCATTCCCTGTCGTCGAACATTACGAATTGACCTTTAAAAACCCAGCCTGATCCTCCCTGATGAGGGCCGTAGCGCGTGAAGGAGAAATTGCCCCTTGACGCATTTGCACGAGACGCATAGAATAGCGACCAACATGTCATCTTCTGTCCGCTTTTACTTTGCGTACTACTTTTACGGCCTCCGCTCGGTTGCCGTTGGTGACGCTTAAGTAGACAGAGAAATTCTGTAACTAAAGAGCGAGGCCAGACGGCCTCGCTCTTTTTTGTTACCTTCAAAGGAGCGATCTATGTCAATTCGTGGAATCCGCGGTGCCACCACTGTCACCGCCGACCAGGCGGACCTCATCTTGCAGGCCACGCGCGAACTGCTCGAGGCCATTCTGGATGCCAATGCCGGAATGAAGCCTGAGGACGTGGGCAGCGCCCTCTTTACCGTGACGGACGATCTCGCCTCCACCTTCCCCGCGCAGGCCGCGCGCGAAATGGGCTGGGGACTCGTCCCGATGATGTGCGCGAGGGAGATCCCCGTCCCAGGCAGCCTGCCCCGCGTGATCCGCGTGCTTGTCCATTGGAATACGCAAACGCCGCAATCTGAAATTACGCACGTGTATCTGCACAACGCAGTGAAACTGAGACCCGACCTGGTCGCTGCGCAATAATTATTTTCCGTTGGTCGAGTATCGAGACCACATGTTTCAGAAATTATTCTTTATATGTTGGTTTCGATACGGCGGAAAATCACCGCCTACTCAACCAACGAAACCAAGGAGAAACCACCATGATGATCATTATGAAGGCGAACGCCACGCCGCAGGAAGTGGAAGCGGTGATCGCAAAAATAAAATCTGCCGGGTTGAATGTCCATCTCTCACAGGGAGTGGAAGCCACCATCATCGGCGCGATCGGAGAGACACATAACATGCCAACAGACCTCTTTGAGGGCATGGACGGTGTTGATACGGTCCAGCGCATCACGCAGCCGTATAAACTGGCTTCACGACAATTTCATCCCGAGAACACGGTCCTGCCGTTGGATGGATTCACTGTGGGCGGTGACGATATCGCGATCATCGCCGGACCATGTTCGGTGGAGAGTCGCTCGCAGATCATTGAGACAGCCCTGGCCGTGAAAGAAGCGGGGGCATGTGCATTGCGCGGGGGAGTGTTTAAGCCGCGCACGTCGCCTTATTCCTTCCAGGGGCTTGGCGAGGAGGGTCTGGAACTGCTTGCCGAAGCGCGTGAGAAGACCGGCCTGCCCATTGTGGTGGAGATCATGTCACAGGTGCAGTTGGACCTGATGGTCAAATACGTGGATGTGCTACAGGTCGGCGCGCGTAATATGCAAAACTTCAACCTGCTGCGCGCCATCGGCGAGACCCGCACGTCAGTCCTGCTCAAGCGCGGACTCTCTGCCACGATCGAGGAATTGCTTATGTCAGCGGAATATATTCTCGCTGGGGGCAATACACAGGTCATGCTGTGCGAGCGCGGCATTCGCACGTTCGAGACGGCCACACGCAACACCACCGATATCAACGCCATTCCCGTTTTGAAAAACTTAACCCATCTGCCCGTGATCCTGGACCCGTCCCATTCAACGGGCCATGCGGATTACGTTGCCGCGGTGGCGCGGGCCGGCATTGCCGCGGGTGCCGACGGGTTGATCGTCGAAGTACATCCTGACCCCGCGCACGCCGTATCGGATGGCAAGCAATCGCTCAAACCCGAGAGGTTCGCCGCGATGGTCAAGCAGGTGGGCCAGATCGCGCAGATCATGGGTCGAGGGTTGGCGAGCGTTCAAGGTGAGTTCACGTCGATCAAGCAAGGTTGGTCGTAAAAATTTTTTGTAGGGGCGGCGCCGCGCAGCGTGCCGCCCTGGGCGAGGGGACCTCGCCCCTACGTAAATAATAAATTCAAAGGATATCTCACTATGATGATCGTCATGCACCCCGGTGCACCCAAAGACCAGATCAAGAACGTGATCACTGAAATCGAAAAACAAAAATTATCCGCGCATCTTATCGAGGGCGTGGAACAGACCATCATCGGCGCGGTAGGTGACGGGCACTATGTGGCGAAGGAAATTTTTGAAGCCCTGCCCGGCGTACTGTCCGTTCAGCGCATCTCGCAGCCGTATAAACTGGCCTCGCGTCAATTCCATGAGCAGGACTCTGTCTTCCCGCTCGATGGTTTCACAGTTGGCGGCGAAGAGATCGCCGTGATCGCCGGCCCATGCTCGGTTGAATCGCGTGCACAATTGCTCGAGGTCGCGCAGGCTGTGCGTGAAGCGGGCGCGAACGCCTTGCGTGGCGGTGTCTTCAAGCCGCGCACCTCACCGTATGTCTTTCAGGGACTTGGCGAGGAGGGACTGGAATATCTTGCCGAAGCGCGCGAACTGACCGGCATGCCTGTTGTCGTGGAAGTAATGGCGGTCTCGCAGGTTGAGATCATGTCGAAGTATGTGGATGTATTCCAGATCGGCGCGCGCAACATGCAAAACTATAACCTGTTGCGCGCGGTCGGCGAAACGCGTACGCCCATTCTTCTCAAACGCGGCTTGTCCGCCACCATTGAAGAATTGCTGATGGCTTCCGAATACATCCTCAGTGGTGGCAACACACAGGTCATGTTATGCGAGCGCGGTATCCGCACATTTGAAACTGCCACACGCAACACGACAGATATCAACGCGATTCCTGTCCTTAAAGAACTCACGCATTTGCCCGTCATCCTCGACCCGAGTCATTCAACGGGGCAGGCTTCCTACGTCACAGCTGTTGCGAAGGCTGCAGTGGCGGCAGGTGCGGATGGCTTGATCGTCGAAGTACATCAGGATCCAGCGCACGCCATGTCTGATGGCAAGCAGTCGCTCACGCCGGAAGCATTTGCGTCCATGGTGAAGCAGGTTCAGGCGGTGGCCGAAGCGGTCGGTCGTCGCCTTGCCCCGGTTGTGCATGGACAAGTCTGACTTTAATCTCTCAGAGTCCAGCATTGCGATCATCGGACTCGGATTGATGGGCGGCTCGCTGGCGCTGGCGTTGAGAGGAAAATGTGCCGCGCTGTATGGGATCGACACGCATCCCGCGACGCTCGAGCTTGCTCTTGCTCAAAAAATAGTGGACCACGCTGACAGTGACCCGGCCAAACTGCCATCCGAAGTTGACTTGATCATCCTGGCCGCGCCGGTACCCGCGATCCTGGCCTTGCTTGAAAAGTTAGCAACTTTCACATCGAAGCCGTGCATCGTGATGGACCTCGGTTCGACAAAAAAATTGATCGTGGAAGCGATGTCCCGCCTGCCTGTGCAGTTCGACCCGATCGGCGGGCACCCGATCTGCGGAAAAGAAAAGCTCTCGCTCGCCAACGCCGAACGGACCTTGTATTATGCCGCGCCGTTCCTGTTGACCCCACTTGAAAGGACATCCGCGCGTGCGCTCTCCGCGGCAAATCAAGTCATCGAAGCCGTGGGTGCAAAGGGGACCGTTCTCAATGCAGTTGAACATGACCGAATCCTTGCGTCCACGAGTCATCTGCCCTTTTTACTTTCATCTACACTTGTGCTTGCAACAGATCAGGACGTTTCCCCTTTTGTTGGCCCGGGATTTAAATCCGTAAGCAGGCTGGCGGGGACTTCCTCTTCCATGATGCTGGGTGTGTTGGGATCGAACCGGGAAAACGTTTTGAATGCGCTGCACAATTTACAAGACAAGCTGGTTGAGGTGGAAGCTGCGCTGGCTGAAAACGATCTCTCGAAACTCGAAGCGCTCCTGAAAGAAGCGCAAGACAAATATCAAGAATTTACTCAATGAATATTAGTATTCCTTCCATTGAAATTGAACCGATTTCGCACCCCTTGAACGCGAGCGTGCGCGTGCCGGGCTCGAAGTCTCTGACCAACCGCGTTCTACTGATCGCCGCGCTGGCAAAAGGGACCACGCGCATTACGAATGCGCTCTTCTCCGACGATTCGCGCTATTTTGCAAAGGCCCTTCAGACCCTGGGTTTCGACGTTCAACTTGACGAAGAAAATTTGGAAATGACCGTAACGGGTTTGGGGGGCCAGGTCCCCGCTCGAAAAGCGGAATTGTTCATCGGCAACGCGGGAACCGCGGCGAGGTTTTTATCCGCGTTCCTCACGCTGGGAACCGGAGAGTACATCCTCGATGGCGAACCACGTATGCGCGAACGCCCGATCGGGGACCTGGTCCATGCGCTCGAACAGCTTGGTGCATCGGTAGAGCCGCTTTATCCCTCGACAAGTGGGCAGGGATTCATCTGCCCGCCCATAAAGATCATCGAATCTGGCCTGCCCGGCGGTCGCGCCAGTGTAGCCGGGGATATCTCCAGCCAGTTCCTTTCCGCACTTTTAATGGTCGCGCCTTATGCGCAAAATTCGGTGGAGTTGACATTATCCACCGAGCTTAATTCAAAGCCCTATGTCGATATGACACTGGCTGTGATGCGGGAATTCGGCGTTGAGATCAAGCGCGATGGATATGAAAAATTTGTTGTAAATAAAGGGCAATATCAACCGAAGAAATCCTATGCGATTGAATCCGATGCCTCGGCCGCATCTTATTTCTTCGCCGCGCCTGCGATTTGCGGCGGGACTGTCCGCGTGGAAAACATCTCGCGGAAATCCAAACAGGGTGATATTGCTTTTCTGGATGTATTGAAACAAATGGGTTGTGAGATAAAAGAAGGAAAAGATTTCATTGAAGTTGGGTGTTTCAGGTCGGGAGACCTGAAACAAACCCATTTACAAGGGGTGGATGTGGACATGCGCGACATTCCAGACACTGCCCAGACTCTCGCGGTGGTTGCACCATTTGCTGCTTCTGCCACCAGAATTCGAGGTATTGCCTCTGCGCGCGTCAAAGAGACGGATCGCGTCCATGCAACATGCACGGAACTCACACGGTTGGGTGTGCAAGTGCAGGAACATGAGGATGGCATGACGATCCATCCATGCGAGAAATTCAAGCCTGCCATGATCCAGACTTATAATGACCACCGCATGGCAATGGCGTTTTCATTAATGGGCTTGCGTGTGGATGGGATCACGATCGAGAATCCATCCTGTGTTTCAAAGACATTCCCTGCTTACTTTGAAGTTTTGGGATCTTTGCGAT
Organism: uncultured Anaerolineaceae bacterium; assembly: GCA_964549865.1. Lineage (GTDB taxonomy): Bacteria > Chloroflexota > Anaerolineae > Anaerolineales > Villigracilaceae > Villigracilis. The sequence goes on along the minus strand of CAZJYB010000070.1, from coordinate 13,127 downwards.
GATCCATCTTGGCCTGATCGGTCATCCCCTGGGGCACAGCCTGTCTCCCAAACTCCACAATGTCGCGTTGCGGTCTTCTGGACTGCAAGGCGATTATTCCTTGTTTCCCATTGGGCCTGATGATCTGCAGGGCCTAAAAGATTTACTTGCACGCGTTCGCGCTGGTGAAATTACCGGCCTCAACGTTACCATTCCGCACAAACAGAATGTCATTCAACTTCTGGACGAACTCACGCCCATGGCAAGGGCCATCGGTGCGGTCAATACGATCTATCTCCGCAAAGATAAACTGATCGGCGATAACACAGATGCGACAGGTTTTCTTAAAGACTTGAAGAGGTTTTTAGATATGGAGTGCCCCGGCCCGCCAGCGTCTCAAATCGCCCTTGTCCTTGGGGCAGGCGGTTCAGCACGTGCAGTTGTGCATGCCCTGCTTGCCGATGAATGGAAAGTGACCATTACCGCGCGCAGGCTTGAGCAGGCGCGGGGACTTTCTGAATCGTTTACGGATCGTTCATTAAGCATTGGCGACGATCTTTCGAATATCGAATTATCGGATATCTCCCTTGTCGTCAACACCACCCCGCTTGGCATGTCCCCGAATGTCGACCAATCTCCCTGGCCGGAGAATCTGCCATTTCCTCCCCATGCGGCAATCTATGATCTGGTCTACAATCCAGCTGAGACCAAATTGGTGAAAGATGCGCTTGTGGAGGGATTGCCTGCCACGTCTGGTCTCGGCATGTTGATCTCACAAGCTGCACTTGCGTTTGAAATTTGGACCGGGAAATCGGTCTCTCGTGAAATTATGCTATCTGCCCTGGAGGAAGTATGACGTTAAGATTTTTAACTGCCGGTGAATCTCATGGTCCGTCATTGACCGCCATCCTCGACGGCATGCCTGCAGGATTAAAACTCCACGCCTCCGTCATTGACCCGGAGCTGGTGCGCCGTCAAAAGGGCTATGGTTCCGGCGGACGCATGAAGATCGAAAAAGATACCGTGCAGATCCTTGGCGGGGTCATGGGGGGCGAAACCACTGGCGCACCGATCTCCATGCTCGTGCAAAACGATGACCATGTCAAATGGAAAGGCAAAGAGATAGAGCCGATGACCGCGCCGCGTCCCGGCCATGCGGACCTAACAGGTGCAGTGAAATATGGCTATAAGGATCTGCGCCCCGCATTGGAGCGCGCATCGGCAAGGGAAACCACCATGCGTGTTGCCGTTGGGGCCGTATGCAAACAGTTCCTTGCCCAGTTTGGGATCATTGTTGGCGGGTACGTTTCTTCCATCGGGGAGGTCGACGCAGACTTTGGCGATATGCCTTACGAAGAACGCTTTTCCCGCGCCGAAGAATCGGATGTGAGATGTCCTGTTGAATCTTCTGCTGTGAAAATGCGGGATGAGATCGAAAAAACGATCCATGGCAAAAATACTCTGGGCGGCGTGCTTGAGATTGTGGCTCTGAACGTTCCAGTGGGACTCGGCAGCTTCATGCAATGGGATAAACGGCTCGAAGCCAAACTTGCCATGGCGATCATGAGCGTGCAAGCCATCAAGGGCGTGGAGGTGGGGGACGCATTTGCAAATGCAAGATTGCCGGGAACGCAGGCCCATGACGCGATGACGCTGAAAAGTTCGAAAGTTCAACGTTCAACCAATCGCGCAGGAGGTACTGAAGCCGGTGTCTCCAATGGCCAGCCCATTGTGATCCGCGCGGCGATGAAACCCATTGCAACCACCCTTACGCCTCAACAGACTGTGGACCTTGGAACTGGAGAGGAATCGCCAACCACCTACGAGCGTTCGGATTTCTGCCCCGTGCCGCGGGCTGTGCCCATCCTGGAGGCGATGGTCGCCTTCGTACTGGCAGACGCGTTGATCGAAAAATTGGGTGGGGATTCGATGAATGAAATGAAGCCCCGGTTCGAGTCCCTTCGCAAAGCCACGCTCGAAGACCTGCAAATGGACAATACGCCGCACGTATTTTGGGAATAAACATCACACGTCATTGCGAGGAGCGTAATTCGCGACGAAGCAATCTCCAACTTTACGAGGAGATTGCTTCTGGCGGAAAAGCATCGCCCTCGCAATGACGGATGGAGAAATATGCCTCATATCTTCCTTTATGGCCCGCCCGGGACCGGAAAGTCCACAATCGGAAAAATACTTGCGCGCAACCTGAAGTTGCCCTTTATTGACCTCGACCGGGTAATTGAGAAAAACGCGGGAATGTCCGTGGCTCAGATCATGGAAGTGCAGGGGGAGCCGGCGTTTCGCGATCTTGAAACCACCGCTTTGCATAATGTCGTCACTGAGAAAGAAAGCGTGATCGCATTGGGCGGCGGTGCGTTGTTGCGTGAGGAGAATCGTACACTCGTTGAAAATAACGGCAGAACCGTCCTGCTGATGGCGCAGTTGCAAACTTTGCTTGGAAGACTCGATTCGGAATCGACTCAACGTCCTTTACTTGCAGGAGACCTGCGTGGGAAACTTGCCTCTTTGCTTTCAAAACGCAAGGAGCATTACAGTTCATTCCACTTGCGCGTGGACGTGGATGGTGTGTCGGCAAAAGAAAACGCGATTCAGGCGCTGGCTGTGCTGGGCCGTTTCCACCTCAGGGCCATGGGAGAGTACGACGCAATCGTGCAAGAGGCCGGGGCCGGGCAGCTTGGGGATATGCTCAAAGCACGTGGATTGTTAAATACGATCCTCGTGACTGATGAAAATGTTGCAAAGTTCCATTCCGAAAAAGTGATCGCTGCTTTGCGCGGGTCGGGCTTTGACCCAAAGGTCTTGATCACTCCTGCCGGTGAGGCCCACAAAAATTTGGAAACGGTGAGTGGACTTTGGCATGGGTTTCTGGAAAACGGCCTGGACCGTAAGAGCACCGTGATCGCGCTCGGAGGCGGTGTGATCGGGGATCTGGCCGGCTTTGCTGCCTCCACTTTTATGCGCGGAATCCATTGGGTTGCCCTCCCGACGACCTTACTGTCCATGGTGGATGCGTCTCTGGGTGGCAAGACCGGTTTCGATCTGCCTGAAGGCAAAAATTTGATCGGCTCGTTCCATCCGCCGAAGTTGGTATTAGCGGACCCGCAATTATTGAAGACTCTGCCCGAAGCAGAATTAATTTCCGGTCTTGCCGAGGTCCTAAAGCACGGTATCATTTCTGACCCGCAGTTATTTATGCTTTGTACGCGCGGTCTACCCTGGGTGAAGGATAATATTGAGGAGATCGTCAAACGTGCGATGGCGGTGAAGATAAAAATCATTGAGCAAGACCCGTATGAAAAAGGATTCCGTGGCGCGCTCAACCTGGGTCACACGGTTGGCCATGCAGTCGAACTGGTAAGCAAGTTTCATTTGCGTCACGGAGAGGCTGTTGCGATCGGGATGGTGGCAGAGGCGCAGTACGCTGAACGGGTGGGTGTGGCAGTTACAGGATTGTCAGAAACGATCGTAGGGGCTTTGTCTGCGTTGGGGCTGCCCATCCAGATCCCGAAGGAATTGCCGCCTGAAGAGATCATCCGCGTGATGCGGGTGGATAAGAAGAAGAATGCAAAGGCCATCCGTTTTGCGCTGCCAGTAGAAATTGGTAAAGTGAAATTTGTTGATGTAACGGATTTGGAATCGGTGTTGGAATAGACGTCATTGCGAGGGCAATGTTTTTTGCCCGAAGCAATCTCATCTGTAATGCGGGATTGCTTCGCTTCGCTCGCAATGACGGGACCTGGAGGAATTATGAAAATATTGATCTTGCATGGCCCGAATTTAAACCTGCTGGGTACGCGCGAGCCGCAGGTCTATGGCCCAATGAGTCTGGATGATATCAACGCGAAGTTGATCGGGTTGGGAAAAGAATTAGGTGCCGAAATAAAATGCACCCAGTCGAATCATGAAGGCGCGTTGATCGATGCATTGCAGGACGCGCGCTCGTGGGCAAACGGCGTGGTGTTCAATCCAGGCGGATACACTCACACTTCCATTGCGCTGCGCGACGCGATCTCCGCGATCCAAATTCCCGTGATCGAGGCGCATCTTTCGAATGTCTATGCACGCGAGGAGTTCCGTCACGTTTCGATGATCTCGGCAGTCTGTAAGGGCAAGGTCGTCGGCTTTGGCTGGCGCTCGTATGAATTGGGCCTGCGCGGTTTGATTGATATAATCAAACCGTGAACAATCAAATCATTTCCACAGCTGAACCCTTTTTTCTTGCCGGGGGCCGTACAGGCTGCCTGCTCATCCATGGATTCACCGGCACGCCCAAGGAAATGCGCTGGATGGGGGAATATCTTAACGAGCAGGGCCTTACCAGTTTGGGGATTCGACTGCATGGGCATGCGACTGACCCCAAGGACATGCTGCGTTCGCGCTGGACCGATTGGACTGCCTGTGTTGAAGATGGCTATCATCTCCTGCGAGGCGTCACTGACCGGATCTTTATTGTAGGGCTTTCAATGGGGGGTGTGCTTGCCCTGCTTATGTCCACGCGGTTGGATGTGGCGGGCGTCGTGGGGCTTTCCACGCCATATCGATTGCCGAGAGAGTATCCACTCTGGTTGTTGCGTTTGTACAGCAAGTTCGTTCGATACAATCCAAAGTCAAATGAATTTCCCGGGTCTTCCTGGTTTGACAAGGATGCGTTCAGAGAGCATGTTTCGTATCAGAAAAACCCGATCTATTCGGTGGCCGAGTTAAAATTGCTGATCAATGAAACGCGCGCTGCCTTGACGGAGATACGCACACCCGTGTTGTTGATCCATTCAAAGGACGATCCGTATGTTTTGCCCGGGAGCATGGAAAAGCTTTATGCAGGGCTGGCGAATGCCACAGACAAGACAAAACTTTATATCGCCGGATCAGGCCATGTGGTTACGCGTGATGCGGCCCGTCAGCAGGTATTTGAGTCCACGCTGGAGTTTATCAAACGGGTTGAAAGCCAATCCCGAATTTAAGAGGAAAATTGAATCGAAACCTTTTATTCATCGCCTTCGCCCTGTTGTTTTGGGGGATCGGGGAGGGGATGTTCTTCAACTTTGTGCCGATCTATCTTGAAAATGAGTTCCTGCTCGGCAAGCAACAGATCGGTTTCGTCCTTGGCGCGTTCGGTTTTTTCATGGCGATCACGCATATGCCGAGCGGCCATCTTGCAGACCGCCTTGGACGAAGGCCTTTACTGGTGACTGCCTGGTTATTGGGGTTATCTTCCACATTTATCATGGGAATTGCCAGCGGCCTGCCTTTGTATCTGATCGGCGTGTTTGGGTATGCCCTGACCGCTTTTGTCTCATCGCCTCTAAGTAGTTATGTAACCGCCGCGCGCGGTGCGTGGTCTATTGGCACGGCGCTCTCGCTGACCAGTGCCACTTTCAATGTGGGTATGGCGCTTGGCCCGGTCACGGGCGGCTGGATCGCAGATCATTATGGGATGCGTACGACGTACCTGGTCGCGACTGGGGTCTTCCTGGTTTCATTGTTGTTCATCCTTTTTGTGAAGGGTCAGCCCATCGATGGGCATGATCCTGAAGCGCCGCCGATCCGTTTGTGGAATAACCAACGCTTTGTCTCATTCTTAATGGTGCTGGCTTTCGCAGTATTTGCCATGTATCTGGCACAACCGCTTACCCCGAATTTTCTGGAGGGCGTGCGCGGTCTTTCCTTAAGCGATACAGGTTGGATCTTCTCGGCGGGTGCGCTGGGAAATGCCGTACTTGCCATTACGCTCAGCCGGGTGAACCCGCGCCGTGGGTTTCTACTCGCCCAGGCTTTGGTGGCGCTGTTTGCGTTGTGCATCTGGAAAGGCACTGGTTTGCCCATGTTCATGCTCGGTTATTTTTTACTGGGCGGCTTTCGCGCGTCGCGCCCACTGGCCCAGGCGCAGGCACGTGAACTCGTACATGATTCACAAATGGGACTCACCTATGGAACCATGGAAACGGTCACCGCGATCATTTTCATTCTCACGCCTCCGCTTGCAGGATATCTATTTGAACAGAGCGCTACAATCGTTTATCCGATTTCGATCGGGTTGATCCTGCTCTCGATCATCGTCAGTTTTATCTTTTCCCCGCGAAAGGACAGCCATGCTTGAAATTGTTTCCTTTACACTTGGGCCGGCACAAACCAACGCCTATCTTGTGGCTGACCCTGAAACCGGTGAAGCCGCCGTGATCGATCCATCCTGGGATGGTCATCTCATTCTCAAAGCGGCGCGGGATCGTAATTGGCGTATTGGCCATCTCTGGTACACACATGCCCATTTCGACCACATCGGGGGTGCTGCTGCAATTGCAGATGCGCTAAATCCCCTGCCGCTTGTCGCCCTGCATCCCGATGATCACGTGTTGTGGCGCGCTGGCGGTGGTGGTGCGATCTTTGGTTTTGACATCGATCCCGGCCCCGAACCCACCATCGATTTTTTCCAGGGTCAGATCCTCAAACTTGGTTCCAATGAATTTGAGGTGCGCTACACGCCGGGGCATACAAAAGGCCACTGCGTGTTGTACATCGCAAAGGAAAAGGTCTGTTTTTGCGGTGATCTTATTTTCAACCAGGGGGTAGGTCGTACCGATCTGCCGGGCGGCGATTTTGCGACCCTCGAGCGCAGCATTCGTGAACAAATATTCACCATGCCGGATGACACACGTTTATTGTCGGGGCATGGCCCAGAGACGACTGTGAGTGACGAGAAGATGCACAATCCGTTCGTTGGTAATATTTAATTCCTGTTTAATTTATTAAAAGAGAGGTGAAAAATGAAAAATCCACAGAATCAGAGATCGAACCCAAACCCGCCGCCATCGCGGTTTTCCACTTTTTCCATTCCACGCTGGCTGATCGGACTGGTAGTGGGAATTATCGTAGTGATCGTCCTGGCGGCCCTGATCAGGCCATTCTGGTATTTTGAGGTCATTGAAAACGATCAGGTGGGTGTAACCATTGAAGCGGGTGAAATTCAGGGAGTGGTACAGCCCGGCATCGCTTATGATTTCGGTCTTTTTGTTGACCTGGTGAAGATCACAACCAGCGCGGTTGCGATCACTGTGGACGACCCGGAGTTGATCACTTTGGATAAACAGCGCATCGGTTTGCAGGTATCGGCAGACGTATTTCGTCCGCGCGAAGCCGATATTGTTATTTCGAACTATTCGCGTTATCGTAATATTTATTTGAATGACGATGCACTCGAGCTGCGCATGACGGCTTTTACCCTGCAGGCCATGAAGGTTTGTGTGGGCGATAAAAAATTCGATGAGGCAGTAATTGGCTCGGGTCGTGATGATCTGCGTGCATGTATTGACGAGGAGTTGAGCACATTGGCCACACCGTTGGGGTTGGAAGTTCGAAACGTGGCAGTGCCGCAGGTCACAATTTCGCCGGAAGTACAAGCTGGTCTTGATGCCATTGTGCAGAGTCGCCTGGCAACAGAAAAGGCAAAACAGGACGCTCAAAAGGCTCTTCAAGAAGCCGCTGCCCAACAGGCTGTGGAAGAAGGTCAAATACGCGTCGCGCAATCCAGGCTGCAGGAGGAAGCCCGCCAGCAGGCAACCCTGCAGGAACTTAAAAAACAGCAGCTTGAAGCCGAACTCGCTGTCATTAATCAGGAAACGATCAATACAAAAGCATTGTTGGAGTTGACGCAGATCCAGCAAGAAGTGGCAGACGAGCAGGCGTTGGTGGATATTGCGAAAGAGCTTGCACTGGCTAAGCTTTATCAAAGCTTCCCATCGTATGTATCCCTGCAGATCGCGCTGGCGAATTCGGCGGCCATCCAACCCACCGATAAATTTGTGATCACGCCAAATGGTACGTTTCCCAACCTGATCTTCTCCAACGGCACCCTGCCGACCTTCAATGTAAACCCATGATCTGTTTTGAGTCGTCACGATCATATAGTGGGCCTGCCTCCCCTCCTAACAAAAGTGTTGGTGGCAAAAGTTGCACGGAGTATTAGAATATACCAACCTTATAAGGAGGTGACATATGAAACCCCGCATCAAACAGCTCACTTTTCTGGTTGTATTGGCCATGCTTCTGACGGTTGCGGCTGCTCCCGCTCCACCAACACAGCCCAATGTTCAAATACAAGTCGTCAATGGCCTGCCCGCCATCATGAATGTTGGAGAATCTTTCACTGTGGAAATTCTTGTTACCAGTGACACGACCTTCATCAGCGCGGCGGCCATGCCTTCGGCGTACTACCCTGGGCGTTATGTAGTGGCTCAGGGAGTAAATATTGTCCAGTCTGGCACAACCGCCACTCTCTATGTCACATTTACTGCCAAAGACTCCACTGCCAATTTGCCAAATGGTGTCGCGCCTGTTTCGGTTGTTGCCGGGGTTCGTTACCCGCAAGGGATTACCATTTCAGAGCGTTTTGATTATACGGTTGCCGTGCAATAATAACAAAAATATCCCAAGCGCTGTAAATAGGATGAGAAATGCGGAAGGGTCCTGCGACCCTTCCACATTTATTTTTAAACCCATCCTGGCAGATTGGATTATGCCTACCCGGACCACATATCGAACATGTACATTGTGCACATCATGCCCATGATCAGAACGCTGGCAATCGTCCAGGCACGGTCAAAGACGGGATTCTTTCCGAGACGGCTGAGGAAAAGAAAGACAGGCGGCGCAGCCAACACATAACGATACATTCCCTGCGCCGGGCCGCTGGTAAATGAAAGGAATACGACGAGAAAGCCGAAGATCGCCAGGTCCGGATGTCTTTTGAAGCCCACAATGCAGGCGGTGAAACCGATGATGATCCCGAGCCATTCCACGAAGTAATAGGCGGAGGCGTGCGGGTTGCTGCCGAATATCTCACGGAAGCCTTCAGTCCATGCAATGAAAGTGTACCCCAGTGAGAGTAGCTCGCGCCCGAAAAATTCCTCTTCCACAAGGCTGAACGCCAATCCGTAATACGAGATGCGCCATAAAAAGAACGCGATGATCGGCGAGGCTGCCATGAGGCCGTTGGCCACGATACGCCAGGGGACACCGCGATAATAGAGCTGTCTCCACTCCATGTCGAGTTCCAACCATTCGGCGTCTTTTATCCATGCAAGCAGCAGCGGGATCGCAAGGGTGATGCCGGCGGCACGCGTAAACGTGGCCAGCACTGCCGCCAGGGCTGCCCAGCCGCGATGACCGCGTCGCAGCAGGAGCAGGCTGGTAAACGCCAGGCCAACGAACAATCCCTCGGTATAGATCTCAGCCAGAAAAAATGCACTGGGAAAGATGAGCAGGTAAAAGGCCGCGCGCAGACCGGCAGCTTCATCCATTTCGGCACTGGCGAATTCGTATAAAGCGAACATCCCTGCCAACGTTCCGAGCATGGAAACCATTACGCCAGCCAGGGCGGCCGTCGCGATGGGATTTAATCCGAAGATCGAAAGCGGCAGCGAGAACAGCCGCATCATCATTGGATAGAACGGGAAGAATGCATAGCTCAACGAGATGCCGGGCCGCGAGATGGATTCTGCCTGGATGACGAAAGGCCAGTAGCCGCCGCCCTCGCTGGTATTCCCGAAGCCCGAGCGAATACGGTTGATGTTTGGCTCTTCGTAGCCGCCCACGGCGATGGCGAGATAGTATTCTGAATCCCAGGAAACATGGCGGTTGAGGAACGGCTCGTTGAGATAGAGCTTTTCCTTCTGACTGCCAGGCATGGTTTCATCCCTGGTCCAGGGAAGGGCGCGATCGGGTGGCAGGACGGTCAGGCGCGCAGGCAGGAGCATATGATAGGCGAGCATGAGCAGCGCCCATCCAAGCCAGATGCCGAAAATGGTTCGATGATGCGGGTTACGGAACATGGTTGTTTATTTTTCCATTCCTGTCACAACGACATCGCGCATAAAGTAACGCTGTGAAACAAGCAATACGATCACCGGTACGATCATCAGGATCAGCGCACTGGCCTGTAATTGATTCTGGATGGGAGCCAGGCTTTGAAAATTCTGTACACCAAATGAGATCGGAGAGAGCTCGCGGCTGGTGCTGAGATAAAGCGCCGCCTGCCTTGTTTCATTCCACATATAGAAGAAATGCAGCAGGGAAGCAGTGATGACTGTGGGCCAGGACTGCGGCAGGATCACCTGGAACAGAATGCGCAACGGGCCGGCACCATCCAGCATGGCGGCTTCATCCAGATCCTTGGGAATGCTCTTGAAATTCTGGCGCAGGAGGAAAATGAACACTGCATTCCCAAAGAAAAACGGGATGAGCAGTGGCAGCCACGTACCCTCCCAATTTAGAATGCGTACAAAAAAGAAATAGGTGGGAATGAGCGTCACTTTTTCCGGGATCAGAATGGTGCCGATCAGCACGTAAAAAAGGAGATTGCCGCCCGGCAGGGGAAAGCGCGAGAACCCGTACGCCACCACAATCGATGAGAACAGCACGCCAAACTCGCTGATGATCGTCATGATCAGGGTGTTTTGCAACATCCTGGGGATCGGCAGGGAGCGGAAGAGCGTGCTGAAGTTTTCCCAGGTCATGTAGAAACGGTAGACGCCTTTTAGCTGCCGCCAGTTGCCTTCCCAGGTAATCAGCCCACCGTCAGGATTTTGCGGGTCTACAAACTCACTGGTTGTACGTCCTGGAGCCACAAGCGCCAGTTGACGTATTTCTCCTTCGACCGGCACATTGAATACAGGATAATCCTTGCCTTCATATTCAAACCGTATGTGCTGGGATGGATACGGGGGCGCATTGCGGTCCCGTAATTGCGCGCTTTCCATGAACGCAGTCGCGACCATGTAAAGCATGGGGAATAGATAGACGAACAATATGCCCAGTATGAACAAATTGAACAGCCATGTACCGATCGTCTCCCATAACTGCAGGGAAAGATAACTGTGCGGCTCGAGCCATTTACGTTTTGATGTATTTGCAGCCATGTTAAACATCCTGGTCCGGATAATACACCCAGCGGCGCGCGCTTGAAAACAGCGCAACGACTACCAGCATCACGAGGATGAAGAAGAACCATGCAAGGCTTGCAGCATAGCCAAGGTCCAGCCTTTCGAAAAGCATGTAGGAAACATATCCGTCATACGGCGAGTAACTGCCGCTGAAGACATTGCCGCGGTCAAGCAGGATCACGCCGCCGAAGATCGTGATCAGGTTGATCACGATGGCAAAGAAGATCGCGGGAGAGATCAGCGGCAGGGTGACATAGAAAAATCGGACAAGCGGACCTGCGCCATCCACGCGCGCGGCTTCATGAATTTCAGGCGGAAGCCCCTGTAATGCCCCGAGCATGATCAGCATGCCCGGGCCGATCGACCACAGCGAACTGATACTGAAGAGCAGGGCAATCGCTCCATCGGAGTACAAATTGCTGAAGCCGGTCAGGCCAAGCGGTTCCAGGATAAGCTTGTTGAGCCAGCCAGTATTGGGATCTGCAAACCCGAACCACATGAAGAAGATGGCCACACCGGGGATGATGCTGGGCAAAAAGAACAACGTCCGCAGAATGTTGCCGGATTTCAAGCGTGGGTTGTTGAGCAATGCAGCCAGAAAAATCGAGGCAACCAATTGAAGCGGAATGGTCGAAATGCCCAGGGCGATCGTCTCGAACAAAACATATCCAACCGCGTCATCTTTCCATAAACGGATGTAGTTGTCAAAGCCGACGAACTGTGTTTGTTCGGGCGTAAGCAATTGAAAATCGGTGAATGAGATCACCAGCGATGCCAGGATCGGCAATAGTTTGAACAAGAGCAGGCCGATGATCCACGGTGAGATGAGCAGCAGGCCGAACGTCTGGTCGTAGCGCAGGCGAAAAGCGGGCTTGTTTCGAGTAAGCATGTTTTCTTTTCTTTCAGAATATATTTTGATTTGAGAGTGTTATACTACGTGCGGTTTTTCCGATGAAGACAACTTTCAAAATTCCATTCAACGACCTGTTCTTTGCACGGCTGTATTATTTTACCTTCATGGGAGGCTGGGGGTTCATTCTTCCCTTTATGAATCTTTTCTATATCAGCCTCGGGTTCAACGGGAAACAGGTTGGCTTGATCACATCCGTCAGCGCGGTGGTGGGCATGATCGCGTCCCCGTTGTGGGTGAGTGAAGTGAAGAAACATCCGCAGGCCAGGCGTATTCTACAGGTCGCATTGATCCTTGGCGCATTGGGTTACTATATCGTCGGTTTCCAGACTTCTTTTCTGTTGATCCTTGTTCTTGTGTTTCTGCATGCTCTCGCGGCCTCAGGGATCATGCCGCTTTCTGATTCGATGGCAGTGATGGTGGCCGCGGAATCCGGTAATGGATATGGAAGCGTACGCGTTTGGGCCTCTCTTGGATGGATCGTATCGGTTCTTTCTTCGGGATGGCTGGTCGCCCGCTTTGGTTTTATCGCAGGCTTCTTGGGAGTCTGCCTGATGTGGCTCATTTCCGCAGTGATTGTACTGTTCATTCGGCCAGGATACTTCAGCCAGCAGCAACTGGATCAGCCAAAGCCGAATTTATCCCTTGCCCTTCAACGCGTCCGGCAGGATCGAACCCTGCTTGGTTTTGCCTTCGCACTCATCGTGATCGGGTTTCTTAATAGCGGCGTGTTGCAATTTGAAAATGTCTTTCTGAGCGAACTCGGCGCCTCCAAACAGCTTATTTCTGTTGCAGGCATCCTGGGGGCGATCGTCGAACTTCCATTTATGATCTATTCCGACAGGATCGTGCATCGCGTGGGTGCGCACCGTTTGATGCTGATCGCTTTAGTCATGATCCTGTTGCAGCGCCTGGCGGTATTCTCGCTGCCGTTTATCGCAACGATCATGGTTGTCCGTTTTATTGGCGGGGTCTCGTTTAGTTTTTATACGATCACATTTGTTGGGCTGATCAGCGGGCGCACACAATCCTCAGAAACAGGAACGGTGCTGGCCGTATTCACAGTCACCATTGCCGGATTGGTGGGCATCATTGCCGCGCCGGTTGCGGGCGCCTTTTTCGATGCCCTCGGTGCACGGTGGTTATATGCTCTGTCTGCCGCTGGATATGTGATCGGGATCCTGTGTTTGTGGTGGACAAAACCCGGCGATGTGCAACTTGTACGGCAAACTGAGATCGGATTATAAATGTTCCGCCTTCACAAACAACCCTTCTTGATGACT
>CAZJYB010000069.1:0-20234 GCA_964549865.1 uncultured Anaerolineaceae bacterium | reverse complement strand
ATGTAAACGCCGCAAATGAGGAGATCATCAAATTGGAGGAGCTTGCACATCGTACGACAAAAGAGATCCGTCACATGCTCTTTACCCTGCGCCCGCTGATCCTTGAATCTCAGGGTCTGGCGCCGGCTTTGCAAGCCATGGCAGATAAAATGATGGAAACCTTTAGTCAAAAGGTGACTATCAGCGTTGACGAACGCGTGGCCACCCAGTTGGAAATGGGCAAGCAGGGCGTGATCTTTTACATTATTGAAGAGGCTGTGAATAATGCCCGCAAACATGCTGCCGCCGAAACCATTGCCGTGCGCCTTCATCAAATGGACATCGGCATTGCCCTGCTTGAGATCGCAGATAATGGCGTGGGTTTTGATGTGAAGGCCATGACGCAATCTTATGACCAGCGTGCCAATAGCAGCCTGGGTATGGTTAATTTGCGCGAACGCGCAGAGCTGGTGAACGGCGTGATCCAGATCGATTCGGCACCGGGCCAGGGTACAAAAGTGCAGGTGTATATTCCACTTACCGAAGAAGCCACCGATCGCCTGCATCACGCACGGCCAAAATAAATGCCCGGCACTTCCGATAATATTTATTATTTTGCCCACGAAGCAGAAGACCGCGTCCCCAAACGCCCGCCCGTCATTTTTGATCCACGGCGCGGGCGGCTTTCATTTATCATGGCCGCCGCGGATGCGCCGCCTGACCCGCCAGTGTGTTTATGCAATTGACCTGCCAGGTCATGGCAAATCTGATCGTGTGCGGCAGGCAGGACAAAATGGCCCCATTAAAATATACAGAGTCCCTGCGGGATGCAATTGCAGGTTCACAATTGCATGTCCTGGATCGGGCAGGTCATATGGTGATGGCCGAGTACCCAGGTCTTGTAGCCGAGCTGCTTGTGAAATTTGTAAACGCCATCCCGCCTCATGTGCGGAGTTAGACGCGCTGCTACACGCCGAATATTTTTCTCAAAATCGGTATGGCATCGACGACCGCCAGTGCCCGATGGCTGAGGCGGTTTTTTTGTTCCATATCCAGTTCAGCTGTGGTCCTGCCAAGTTCCGGCAACAGAAAGATGGGGTCATATCCAAAACCACTTGTGCCGCGCTCTTCCGAGATGATCTCTCCATAACAGTTCCCTTCTGTAAGGTCCACTTTGCCGGTAGGTTGTGCGATCGCGATCGTAGCGTGGAAGTGTGCCTTCCAGGGCCGGGGTTTGTCCTTTAGATTTTGCAATAAATATGCACGGCGGTCCGCGTCGTTTGCGCCGGGTTTGGGTGAGTAACGTGCCGAATATAAACCGGGTGCACCGTGAAGTGCATCCACTTCGAGACCGGAATCGTCAGCGAGCGAGATCAGTCCGCTGGCCATGGCGAAGGCAATGGCCTTCTTGGCTGCATTTTCACCGTAGGTTGCGCCGTCTTCCTCCACCTCGAGGGATAAATCGATGTCAGCAGGGGTGATGAGTTCGATGCCCGTATCTTTGAGCAGATCCTGAAGTTCTCTTACCTTGCCCGGATTATTGGTGGCGATCAGTAATTTGTTCTTCATTTTCCCTTTTATTGATCTGGTCGATGGCCCATTTTGCATGTTCTTTTACAATTGCCTCCCTGTCTTCGAGTGCTTTTTCCAAAATGGGAATGTCATTCTTATTGCCACGATTGCCGGTGGCAACGGCAATATTTCGCAGGTAGCCGCGTCGTTTGGGGCGTTTGAGCGGGCTATGCCTAAAGCGTTGATTAAATTCCTGCGGGGTGAGGAGCAGGTCAGAGGTCAGAACGGGAAGCGGAATGAGCGGCTCAAAGGCTGGGTCCGCCGGCAGGGAGAATCGATTCCATGGGCAGACCTGCTGGCAGATGTCGCATCCGAAAACCCAGTCTTGCATCAAGGGACGCAGGTCTTGCGGAATGTCGTCTTTTAATTCGATGGTCAGGTAGGAGATGCAGCGACGCGCGTCGAGCGTGCGATCCGGCAATATACATTTTGTGGGACATGCATCGATACAACGCGTGCAGGTACCGCAGTGATCGGTTTTGAATGGTTCATCGGGTTTAAGCTCGATGCCCAGCAGGATCTCGGCAAGAAAAAAAGTGGAGCCGGTCCCCGGATTGATCAGGCAGGTATTTTTGCCAAACCAGCCGAGGCCGGCGCGTTGTGCAAGTTCGCGTTCAAGCAGCGGGCCTGTATCTGTGTAATAACGATTTGGAACGGGATGCCCCACTTGTTCCTCGATGAAATTTACAATGGTTTGCAGTCTTTCAGGAAGGACATCATGATAATCACTGCCAAGCGCGTAGGAGGCGATTGAGCTTTCGGTTGAAGGAGTGTACGGAATTCCCAACACAAGAATGGATTTGCATTCAGGCAGGATCTCTTTTGGGTCTGCCCGGCGAGCCCGGCTTCTTTCCTCGGAAAGATAGCCCATCGCACCATGCATCCCTGCGTTTAACCATGAGTCAAAGATGCCGTAATATGAAAGCGGCTCGGAAGAAGTAACGCCAGCCAGGGTAAACCCCAGCTGGCGCGCTTTTTGTTTAATGACTTGTTTGAGGTCGTTCAAGTTATTGAACGATGATTTTTACAAAAATGGCCTTGCCGAAAGGTAATCCATTGGCATTGGCCATGGTCCACGCGCTGACGAATTCGCCAATCTTGCCTGGTGCCTTGAAGTTGACGGAAACTTCGATTTCCTGTCCTGTTTGAACCACAATACCTAGTGGTGCAGGCTTCCCACTCATTCTTTCACCGTGAGAGTAGATCAGGCTATAACCGTCGCCCCATGTACAGGTGCCCGTGTTTTTGATCTTCCAGGTCTTTACGAATTCCTGGTTAAGGGTCATTGGAGTTCCGTCTGGAATGGTCACATCCACGGTGGCAGCATCGAAGGTATAGTCATCACACAAGGCAGCAGTTGTACCCAGGGCTGCAAGGGTTGGGTCGGTGGTTAAACCCTGTGTGGGAGTTTCAGTTGGAAGATCCGGGACAAGTGTTTCTGTAGGAGGCAGGGAAGTAGCTGTAAAGACCGCAGCCGTGAGCGTAAATTCGGCCACAACCGTGTTGGCCGCAGATGTACGAATTGCATTGACATCAGGCGTTGGCTCGCCTGGGGTGGCAGGTGCACAGGATGCGACCAGGAATAATCCAATCAGTGTGATGATCAGGTGTTTTGTTTTCATGGTTTCCTCACTCTGATGTACAGCGAAACAAGCGGACCAAATTCACTTCCGTCGTCTGCTCTTAATTTCCAGAACGCTGAATAATCACCAGCTACCTTTGGGGCTTTGATGATGGCCTTATAGCGAACCTCCGTCCCTACTGGTGAATAATCTGTAGGTTTATTTTTTGCCAAAATTATGTCATTGCCTGTCATCTCCGGGCTGGAATATTCAGGTTGGAATATAAATCCATATCCTTCGTCCCATGCGCAAGTGCCGGTATTCTTAAAACGGAAAAATTGTTGAACTTCATCACCTATTCCTACTTCGAGGAAATGAGAGGCGTCTGTATAATGTGGATCTTCTCCCAAATACAGCCCATCATTACATCCATTTTTTGTTGTAACTGTTGACAGGGGGTTCGCTGTGACAAACGGAGAGGCAATGGCAGTAAAGCCCGGCTGTTGTGTATTAAAAGCAAACGGCGTTACAGTTGCGCCTCCCAGGGTAATAAATGTGGCCGTTGGGATGGGAGTGTTTGTCGATGCCTGGGTGGGTGGAACAGCCAGTGCAGTTTGTGTTTGTTGTGATGCGGCTTGTGCCAATACCAAATTAAATGCCTCTGTTTGTATCGCCCCGGGATCCTCCGTGGGGGCTGGGGTGGCTCCCAGGTTACAGGCACTCAAGATCATGCTGGGTATGAGAATTGTTATCAGCCAGAATGGCTTGCGAAATTTCATGGTCGTGGACCTCCAGAAATGGTTCATATTATTATAACGCACCTACGGTGTCGGCGTGCTGGTGGGTGTGGGCGTAGCGGTAGGCGTGGCAGTTGAAGTGGAAGTAGCAGTGGAAGTAGAAGTTTGTGTGGCAGTTGAAGTGATGGTGGGAGTGAACGTTGCTGTAAATGTAGGCGCCGTGCCCTGGCGGATGATGTGGGGATTAAGCCAGAGAGCATTATCGTTGTTTTGTGGGCCATTTGAGCTTACAACCAGGATGAATTTAACAGTTTGGCCCGCAAGGCTGCTCAGATCCAGATCGACCGGGTAAAACTGGCCCTCGTACACTTCGTGCCAGCTTGCCAATGTTTTTACCTGACCGTTATTTCTATAATCGATCCGAAAAATCACGTCGCATTTTTTTGAATTATGCTGGCAATTAACCAGCGCACGCAAATGGTCGCCGGCTTTGACTGTGAAAGAGGGATATTGGCCGGTGATGATCCCATTATTGGAATCTTGAGGTGAAGTAAGCAGGCCGGGTTCATCTTCGGTCTTGCCGTTTTCCATGACCGGCGCATTTAATTTAATGACATAGCCGCTCGTATCGCCGTCTATGCCCGGGCAGGGAAGGTTATTGTTGTTGTTTTTCCAATCGGCGGCACAATAATTTGCAACAAAGTCGTAGGCCACAAAAGACGGACCGCTTACCCTGATATCGACCCAGAAAGCGGTATCTGCCTGGGCGCCAATTCCAAAGAGCGCGCCGGAGGGATTGCGTAATTTCCAGTAGCCGCGGTAATGTCCATCCGTGTTTGGCGAAGTGAGAGTAACGGGAAGTTCAATATATTCCCCGGGATCTATATTTTGTGAAATGGAAACAGCCGATGGACCGCTCATGGAATCTCCGCCGGCAAAAACCAGGGAGTAGGAGGGAGTCCATGAGCAGGTGCCCACGTTTTTGATCCGCCAGATCTTTACGAAGGTGCTGTTGCGGGCGACAAGGCTGCCATCCGCATACGTGACGTCTTTGAGGAAAGCGGCCGCGTCACATTTGGATACCGGAACTGGTGAGGCGAAAATGGGCGTGTTCAACCCTGTGGTTGGAGCAACTAAACTTCCGTTGGTGGGTGGAGGCAGGCCCGGTGTAACGGTAAAACCCGTTTGTGTACCAACAGCTTCAACGGTCAGGGCAGATGCGGTGTAAAGTCCGTTGAGGGTGGCGAAGGTGTCTGGCGTGGATGAGTTTGACGGTACATTACACGCCAGTTGAATGGTCAGCAGAAGCGCAAGGAACATCAAAAGCGAGGATTTATTATTTTTCATGAGATTCTCCAGGAAAATTTTTCCAATTAATAAAGACGCCTGATTTGCGCGAAAAGTTCCAAATCAAAAGAGGCCAACCCTGGCTGGCCTCTTTTGAAATATTTTGGGGCCGGGTTTACTGTTGTCCGCAGCTGCTGATAAATACGGCTCTGCCATACGACTTCTCGAATGGATCCGATACGTTGAATTCCATCCATTTTTCCCCGGGCGTATTGGCCAGGCCGATTATCCACAAGTTGCTAAAGGTCTTGGAACCGGCTTCTTTAAGTTCCGTCTCTTTTGGAGAGGTGTCGTTTCCGTCTTTTTGCGCCCAGTAATATGAGAACTTAAAAGGTCCATTCGTGGTGACTGTTGCATAAACGGTCCAGCGTACATTTGCCGGGCAACCTGTGGCAGGATCACGAACAATTTGATATTCGACCTCTGTGATCGTATAGCCGGGATGTTTGTCGTCTGAAACGACGATCTCTGCGAAGAAAGGTGCGTTGTACTCGCCCACGCCGAATTGAGTGCCGTCGGGTGTCTGAAGTTTCCACTCAGATGTATATGTCGCTTCGGTGGTTGGCGCTTTCAGCACCAGTGAGATCGGGACGATGCCTCCGGGTGGGGTGATCTGGGGCAGATTGTACACAAATCCGCCACCCAATACATCACCGTTCCAGAAGATGATCTTGTAGCTTGTATCCCAGGTACAGGTGCTTACATTTTGGATCTCCCAGGTTTTGGTGAATTGTTCGCCGGGGCGGTAAATAGTGCCATCGGGAATTGTTTCGCTTATCAAGCTGGATTTGGCACACTCGGATTTTGGCTTATTGCCGGGTAGTGTTGGCGATGCAATTGGCGCAAGCGGTGTAAGTGTCGGTGAGAACTTCAAGGGTGTTTGCGTGGCGATCAGGGTTGGAGCAGTTGCCGGCGTTTCAGTATTGGCTTGAGCTGTATTTTGCGCGGCGACAGTCAGCGCGACGGCAGTGGTGATCGCGGGGTCCTCGGGGTTTTGCGCGGTGCAGGCCAAAAGGATGAGTGTAAGGGTGGTCGAGATTATATATTTTTTGTAACTAGGCATTCTTTTTCCTTTCATAATTACAGGAAATGATTATACTGTTAATCAAGAGCGCCCGCTAAACCCGGGCGCTCTTGATTAATTATTTCT
Organism: uncultured Anaerolineaceae bacterium; assembly: GCA_964549865.1. Lineage (GTDB taxonomy): Bacteria > Chloroflexota > Anaerolineae > Anaerolineales > Villigracilaceae > Villigracilis. The sequence continues at coordinate 13,887 of CAZJYB010000069.1, read as the reverse complement.
CATTTACGGGCAGGTCAATGTTGCCCTCCCAAATTGCTGGTGGTTGGGGGTGTCTATATAAATATCGATCCAATGCGTACCTGCCGCACCTGCGGACCAGGTTGTATTAACAGATTGCGTACCAGCCGAGGCGAAAACAACTGGCGGATGCGAAACGCCATCTATCGCTCCATCGCTGCGCACCCAGTGATAGGTTACAGAGCCTGCGCCATTGGTGGTAATGTTTGCGGTGACAGTGAATGCTCCACATGCGCCCCCATTCGCAACTGCGACGCTTGTTACAGCAAAAGCAACAACTGAAGTATTCGTCGCAGTGGCCGGCCCCTGTACCTTTATATCCACATAGAACGATTTGCCCTGATAGCCGTTTACCACAGGAACGAGCACACTTGCGTTGGTGATAATGCGCCAGTAACCACGATAATTGCCCGCTGTGGAAGGCGCGGTGAGGTTCACTTCAAGGTCCACTTCCTGGCCCGGGTTGACTATGCTGACGGGTTTGGACGCCGGGCCGCCCATCGAGTCTCCGCTGTCAAATGTCATGGTAAAACCATTCCATGTACAGGAGCCAATGTTCTTAAGCCGCCACTTTTTGATGAAGGCCTGCCCGGGGGTCATGATGGTCCCATCTGGGATCGTTACATCTGTAACGAATTGTGCAACATTGCAGTTTGAGGTGGGCGAGGCGACCGGCGTATTCGTAACCCCTGGCAGGGTTGGGAAGGGAGTGAATGTGACTCCACCAATTGGCGTAAAGGTCGGAATTGGAAGGCCGGGCGTGGCACTGGTTAGCGCCTGAATGGTTTGGGCGGCAGCAGTGAGGCTGAGTCCCTCTCCTGTTTGACTGCTCGGCAGGTTGCAGGATGCAAGAAACATCACCAAAACAAGCAAAATATTGACGGCATGGAATTTATTTTTCATGGTTCTCTCTCCTTGGAACTGTAAAATATTTTACCGCACTATTGACTTTCCCAAATCCCTCGCTTTTCTCATGTGAATCAAAAAAGGAGTTGAATCAACTCCTTTTTGCGGACTTTGGGATTTACAGGCGTAAGTTAGGATGTGGTTTGTACCTGTGCGCCGGCCATCCACAAACCGAGTTGCTCGCGCGTGGTTTTCTTTGTCTCCACGATCGCAACGATCTGGCCGCGGTACATGACGGCAATGCGGTCTGAGAGCGCCATGATCTCATCCAATTCTGCGGAGATCAGAAGCACGGCCACGCCGCGGTCGCGCATTTTTACGATCTCATTGTGAATATATTCAATCGAACCCACATCGAGGCCGCGGGTGGGTTGATTGGCGATCACGAGTTTTACATTGCGGCTGAGTTCACGCGCGACGATCACTTTTTGCTGATTGCCGCCCGAGAGTTTGCCCGCGTTCACAAAAGGGGATGGCGTGCGCACGTCGTACGCTTTGATGAGTTTTCGCGCATTTTCATCCAGTGCCTTTGGCTGAATAATACCGCGGCGACTAAAAGGTGGATTATGGTAATCGCAAAGCGCCATATTATCTGCAACACTGTAGCTAAGTACAAGGCCGTGACGTTGACGGTCTTCCGGAATATGTGCCAGGCCGGCTTCGGTGATCACACGCGGCGGCCTGCCCGTGAGGTCCTGTCCATCAAAAACGACTTTTCCGCCTGTTGGGGGACGAAGACCGGTGAGTGCTTCCGAAAGCTCGGTTTGCCCGTTGCCTTGCACACCTGCGATGCCAAGGATCTCACCACCGCGTACTGAAAAAGATACGTTATGGACGGTTTCCAGATCGCGCTGATCGCGCGCAAAAAGGCCTTCCACTTTGAGAACCTCGTCGTTTGCTTCATGGTCTTTCTTTACCACGGTCAGGATCACCTGACGCCCAACCATCATATTGGCCAGTTGAGCAGAATCTGTTTCTGATGGTTTGACCGTGTTGATCACACGCCCTGCCCGCATGACGGTAATGCGGTCTGCCACGGCGAGTACTTCTTTAAGTTTATGTGTGATGAAGATGATGGAAACACCGCGTGCGGTGAGGTCGCGCATGATGCGGAAGAGGTCTTCTGCTTCCTGGGGTGTGAGCACCGCGGTTGGCTCATCCAGGATCACTATCTCCGCGTCGCGATACAAAGTCTTGACGATCTCCACGCGTTGTTGCAGGCCTACAGGTAAGGGCCCCACCAAGGCGTTCGGGTCTACATCGAGACTATATTGGGCGGAGATTTGATTTACTTTCGCCGCGACAGCATTACGGTCCAGCGCGCCGCGTTTGAGGGCTTCATCCCCGAGCATGACGTTTTCTGCAACTGTGAATACGGGAATAAGCATGAAATGCTGGTGTACCATCCCGATGCCCAGCGCGATGGAATCATTGGGAGAGTGGATCTCGGCGGTCTTTCCATTGACAATGATCTCGCCTTTGTCGGGTTTATGCAATCCGTACAGCACGTTCATCAACGTACTTTTACCGGCCCCGTTTTCCCCGAGCAACGCGTGGATCTCACCCTTGCGCAGATCAAAGTTGATATTGTCGTTGGCGAGAACGCCGGGAAACTTTTTGGTGATCCCTCTGGCTTCGAGGACGATGCTTGTTTCGACTTCACTCAACATGTGGTTTTCAGGCATGGCTTGACTTCCTATTTTTCGTATGGCACGCCATCGGCGGCGGGAGGTGTGGTCTTACCGATGATGCCGGTAAGGATGATCATGGTGAGGATATAAGGGATGAGGCCCACGATATAGGATTGTTGCAGGAAGGCCCATTGAGGCGGGATGACCGCGCGGTAAATTTGCATATTGATCTGTAAAGCCTGGGATGAACCGAAGACCAGTGCCGCAGCCCATGCTCCAATAGGTGTCCAATTTCCGAAGATCATGGCGGCCAGGGAAATAAAGCCACGTCCGTTGGTCAGCAGCGGCTCAAAAGATGGGACCGATTCGATCGTGAAGTATGCGCCTGCAAGCCCGGCGAACATGCCACCGATGATGACGTTCGCATAACGCATTTTGATGACGTTAATACCGACCGTATCTGCAGCCTTGGGATGTTCGCCCACTGCGCGGGTGCGTAATCCCCAGCGGGTATTGAAGAGGATGAAATGTGAAATGAACACAAGCAGGATGGCGCTGATGGCGATGGGTTTCTGGTCGAAGACGCGATTGATCGCTTGAATGTTTTCCACACATAATGTGGAGGCAGATCCACATAATGGGGAAAATATTTCGGTGATCGGAATGTGCAGGGTGGGCAATACACCGGGCGAGTTCGGAACATTCCCCTCAAAAACGCTGCCTTTTCCAAAGAACAACTGTCGATTTAGAAAGCCTGTAAGACCCACGGCCAGGATGTTGATAACCGTTCCGCCAATGATCTGATCGACCTTGAAGGTGATCGAGAGCACGGCGTGCAGCAGGGCCATCAGCGCACCCGTAATGACCGCGAAAAGCGCGCCGATTGTGATGCTGATATCTTTCTCAAAACCGAAGACATGGAACATGTAGATGGCCGCCAGCCAGCCGAAGAATGCTGCAGTCAGCATCATTCCCTCGATGCCAATATTAACAACGCCTGCTCGTTCGCAGAACACCCCTGAAAGCGCCCCAAGTGTAAGAGGTGTGGCAACCGCAATGGTGGTTGCCAGCATGCTTGTAATGATCAGGATGGGTCGTTGTTGCACGCTCCCCACCAGTACGACTGCACCGAAGAGAAGGATAATGATGAATGCGATGAAGCTAAAGCGTTTCCAATCCATGTGAATCTCCTAGCCTCCCCAGCCGCGTGTTAGTACAACGCGTTCACCCCTGGATTTGATGCGGTAGATAAAGCGTACGATGGCATCTGCCGCAACGAAGAGCAGGATTAACGCCTGTAGCATGGAGATCAAGTCCACGGGCAATTGTGTGAGGAATTGCATTCGTGTCGCGCCGTTACGCATGGCCGCAAAGAGTAAGGAGGCCAATACCACGCCAAGTGGATGGGATTTCCCAAGCAGGGCGATGGCGATGGCATCGTACCCATAGCCGATGGAAAACCCAAGTTCGTGGCGATAGTTGAGCCCGGTCACTTCGATCGCTCCGGCCAGCCCGGCCAACATACCCGAAAACAGCATCGTAAGGATGATCGTGCGCTTCACGTTGATGCCGGCGTATTTTGCTGCATCAGGATTTAACCCGACAGTGCGGATCTCAAAACCCAGGGTGGTTTTGTTTAATAACCACCAGATGAAGAATGCCACGAGCAAAGCCAGCACAAACCCCCAGTGAACGCGCAACCCTTCAAAGATCGGTGGCATGCGCGCGCTGTCTGCGATCAACGGTGTGCGCGCGATCACATTGGTGGGGCTTCTATCTTTCATTATGCCATTCAGAAGGAATGAGGTTGTATTCAAAGCAATGTAGTTCATCATAATGGTGTTGATGACTTCATGCCCGCCTGTGTATGCTTTTAACGCACCGACAATGCCCGCCCAAAGACCGCCCATTAACATGCCAAAGAGAACAGCCAGTGGCAGGTGGATAATGGCTGGCAAATCAAAACCGAGCCATTCGGGCAGGGCATAGCCGATCAAAGCTGAAAAAACCGCGCCGACGGCCAATTGTCCCTCAGCACCGATATTGAACAAACCGCCCTTAAATGCCAGTGCAACTGCCAGGCCTGCGAAGATGTAAGGAGTTGCCCAAACAGCCGTTTCACTCAATGCCTTCTTCGAGCCAAGCGATCCTTCGATCAAACCCTTATAAGCTAATAATGGATCTCCACCTACAATTTTGATGATAATACCGCCAAGAATTACCGCAGTTAAAATGGCAAGAAATGGAATTAAGGCAGCATCTGATAAGGATTGCAATATTTGCTTTGTCAGCGAATTTGGCTTTTCTGGTTGCATCTTCGCTCCATGTGAAACTGGTGAGTTGTATGACAATTATATCAAACAAGTATTCTTCCCTGGTCAATATCGACGTTATTATTCCCTCAAAGAGTCCCGCGGGCCGAAGTAAATGATATATACACACTTAAAGCAAAAAGGGAAAGAGGTGTAAAACCTCTTTCCCTTTTTTTACGAACCGAAAAACTTACTCAGGCTTGACCGGAGGAACGTCGGTCGTGATAGAACCGTCGAGCAAGCCAGCGTTGATCTCTTCCATCGCGGCTTTAACGTCAGCCGGTACTTCGCTCTCAAGATCGTGGAACGGAGCATAACCAGCAAGGCCGGTGAAGTTGCCAGGGGCAATGGAGCCATCCTTGGCGGCTGCAATCAGGTCAGCAACACCGGGGGTGATGAGCTTCATCGCGCTGGAGAGCATGCGAGGAGCAGCTTCGGGCAGGGTCAGGTATTGATCGGCATCCACGCCAATGGCGTACGCGCCAGCCTGAGCCGCTGCAGTGATGGCACCGTTACCAGTGATACCACCGCAACCAAAGATCACATCCGCGCCGTTATCCATCATGGCTTTGGCGGTCTGTGCACCCCATTCGGGATCGGTGAAGGTCTTATCGAAGCCCACATCGTTGTGATAAACAACCTGAACACCGGTGGCGGTGGCATTCTTGCTGTCTGCATATGCTGCGCCGGCTTTGTAGCCTTCACCAAAGCGCCAAACGGGAGGAACAGCATCGGTACCACAAACGGCGCCAATGACATGGCTCTTGGACATCATCGCGGCGAGTGCGCCGACGAGGAAGCCAGCCTGATCTTCAGGAAAGCCCAGGCCAGTCACGTTAGCGACATCGTTGGCTGAGTCCTCATCGAACTGCCAGGCCTGGAACTGATCCACACCGATGAAAGTGATATCGGGGTAGGTCGCGGCTGCGGCAACAGTGGCCTCACCGAGGGCGAAACCAACGGTCACGATCGCATCGAAACCGGCATCGCCGAAGGTGCCAATGTTCTTGGCGTAATCCTTGGCATCCGAGGTTTCAATGTATTGCACCACATCCGCCACACCATCTTCCTGGGACTTTTGAACGCCTTCCCAGGCAGACTGGTTGAAGGACTTGTCATTGATCTTGCCTACATCGGTCACGAGACCAACACAGAAGACATCCGGCGAAGCGCAGTCATCCGCAGTTGGCTCCTCAGCAGGGGCCTCTGTTGCAGGAGCTTCAGTGGCTTCCGGGGCTTCGGCAGCTGCTGGGGTTTCAGTGGCTGCTGGAGCGCAGGCGGCAAGGATCATCGAAGCGACGATCAAGAGCGCCATAACAAAGTACAGCTTTTTCATTTTTTTCTTCTCCTCTGAAGAATAAAGAATTTAGGCCTGCCATTGATCGGCATGGCCTTACGACATTTCTAGTATACGTCCTAATTTTTCATACTGCAAGCCTGAACAAAAATTTATGGTTTTTCTAAAGGCACATTTGTGTGGACATATCCATCAATAAGAAGTGACAGCAGATCGTCCATTTGATGGCTCAGGCTTTCTGGAAAATTTTCGTCGAGCGGCACATACCCAAATTGACTCAAAACCGGTTCATTGAAATTTCCCTCCCTGAGTTGTCGTATCACTGCCTGGACCTGATGCCCGGCGCGGCCATAAATTGAAGTCACCACGCTGGAGCCAGAGTCTCCCAGTACGGCAGCCTGATCGCGCTCTGTTCCAATGGCATGGGTCCCTGCATCCGCCGCTGCCCGCAACGCACCCTGGCTTGTAACGCCTCCCGCTGCGAAGATCACATCCGCGCCGCGTTTCATTAAATACTGGGCGCGCTCCATTCCCCAGGTTTCGTCGATAAATAATTTTTCCTGTGTTCCCTCATCGCGGTATTCGACCAGGACCTTGATTTCCCGGCCCAAATCAATTGCCGCGGCATTTGCGCCGGCGCGGAACCCCTCACAGTATCTCCACATGGAAGGGATCCCGGAAGTCTCACACACGGCACCAACGACGCCTGTTTCCGTCAGGCGTGCGGCCAGTGCACCGGCAAAGAATCCCATCTGGTCTTCCGCAAATGTAATAGGGATGAGGTTGGGGCGGCTCTCTTCATGAGGTTGCGTGAGGCCGATAAAAACGGGATCAGGATACAGGTCTGCAGCGTGAAGCGTTTCGTCCTGCAGGCCGGCTCCCGCGGTGACGATCACGTCAAATCCCTTTTCGGCAAAGTATGCAATGTTTTTGCCGTAATCGCGCGCATCCACCGATTCAATATAAGCGCTCTGATCGACAATTCCATCTGCTTTTGATCCTTCCAGCCCAGCCCAGGTATCCTGATTGATGCCATGATCATTAACACCAAGCGTATCGGTTACCAATGCGGCACAAAACACGTCGACGCGAAAACAATCCGGCGATTGCGAGCAGGAAGCCAGCACAAGGATCGCCAGAAGAAGAATCGTTGGTTTGCAAAATCTCATTGAGTCGCTTCGCCGCGCCGCACGCCCAGCATCAGCCATAATGCGATCCCCATGAACACAGGTGCGATGACCATGATGATGTTGTAGTTGTTGCCGGTCAGCTGGATCGCCCAGCCGTTTATATTGGGGCCGACGATGGCTGAAAGCGTGGAAAATAAATAGTACAAGCCGGTGAATGTGCCGATGCGCGCCATACTGGTCAGGTCCACGATCATGGGCAGGGAGTTGATATTGATGAGTGCCCAGCCAATGCCACCCAGGATCAGTAGCAGGCCGGCCACGGTTAACATGCGTGTTCCGCCTTCCATTAATGGAATTCCCACCAGCGGCAGTGGCGAAATGCCTCTGAGCAATGTGCCGGCTGGCGTAATATAAAGAAGGGTCAGCATGAAGATCATGATGATCAAACCGATCATGATCGTGGCTCGTCGCCCGATCCGGCCGGCGATGAAACCTGAGGGGATGGCGGATAGCACAAAAAATAAAGGCAGTACTGAAAGCAGGGTGGCGCCATCCCCCTCGTTTAAGCCAAGATAATTCTTTGCATACAAGGTAAAGAAAGTTTCCACGGCAGAATACCCCAGGAACCAGAAGAAAATGGCGAGCAGGATACGAAGCCCGCTTTTGTCCTTGTCATTGAAGACCTCCTGCAGGCTGGCCAACGTGCCGGGTTGTCCCCCGGCATCCTCATATTCCCTCGGTTCTTTAATAAAGAGAAATACGACCAATGCCGAAAGAAGAACCAAAGCTGAACCAAGCCAGAACGGGAAGTTTGGACTCAACTTATAAAGCATGCCGCCCGTTTGCAGCGCGATGATCACGCCAATGCCGCCCATAAAGTTGACGATGCCGTTTGCCTGCGAGCGGAATGCGGAAGGCGTGATATCCGGCATGAGCGCCACAACCGGTGTACGCCATAACGCCGCGCTTAATAATAATGTGCTTGTACAGGCCACAAATAAAGGTAGTACAGCGGCAAGGGGTATGAGGCCGAATGCAACAGCTGTAATTGGCGCACCAACCATAATAAAGGGAATGCGGCGACCCCATCGCGTGCGAAGTTTATCCGACCATGCGCCCACGGGTGGTTGAATGAGGAGCGCCGCGATATTGTCCAAAGTCATGAAAAATGCAACGATGCGTATATCGAGATGGAATTTTTCGGAAAGGAAAATGGGTACAAATGCATTGTATACGCCCCAGATCACACTGAGGCCAAAAAATCCAAAGCCAAGCAGGAAGATCCTTCCATAGTTAAGCCTTGCTGTCATGTTCTCCTCCAATTGACGGGTCAAAAGTTGAAGGTCGAAGGTTTAAGGTCGTTCAATTTTTTGACCCTTCGACATTGCTCAGGGCTTGCTTTAGATCGTCGACGAACCTTTTATCTGCTTTTGTCAGGTTTGCTTTTTCCAGCATGTCCGGCCGTTTCTTGAAAGTCCTTCGCAAAGCCTGCTCACGCCGCCATTTTTCTATTTTTCCGTGATCGCCCGAAAGCAGAATATCCGGTGCTTTCCAGCCGCGAAACTCCGCTGGACGTGTATAGTGTGGATATTCGAGCAACCCCATGGCGTGCGAATCATCCTGTGCGCCGGTTGGGTCCCCCAGTACATCCGGTAAAAGACGCGCGACCGCGTCGATCAATATCAGCGCGGGCAATTCGCCGCCGGTCAACACATAATCTCCAATGGAGATCTGGTCTGTGACCAAATGCTCGCGGATACGTTCGTCGATGCCCTCATAACGGCCACACAGCAGGGCAATGCGCGGGTGTTGGGAGAGTTCTGTGGCGATGGTTTGATCGAAGACGCGTCCCTGGGGGGTGAGTAAAATGATCGGGATGTTTGGAGCAGGCGCGGACCCGGAAAGCTCGCGTTGAGCCCGGTCGAAACGAGGCGCAGCCAATCCCAAAACTGACTCCACGGCTTCGAAAACCGGCTCCGGTTTCATCACCATCCCGCCGCCGCCGCCGAAGGGTGTATCGTCTGTGGTGTGATGTTTGTCGTGTGCATGGTCGCGGATGTTATGTACGCGCACATCGATGAGTCCCCGTTCACGCGCACGTTTAAGAATGCTGGTTTCCAGATATGACGGAAACACCTCCGGCAGCAGGGTAAAGACCTCAAATTGCATGAGCGGATTTTAGCATATAAGAAGCAAATTAGAGTCTCTGCTGGCTGGCTGGCCGTGTTTGTTGCATGGTAATATCATTATATGTATCTTAGAGGAAGCAAATGGAGCATGAATCGCAAGCGGCCGGCCCGCCCAAACTGGTTCCGCATTACCTTGCTTTGCCTGCTGGTGTTGGGCGGCTCGTATATGAATCGATATATCAGTGTAAATGACGTGCAAGTAGGTGTGTTAACGCCTACTCCCACGCGTGCGCCTGAATCTTTTATCACCGAAGCGGAGGAATACTTCAAGCAGGGCAAGCTGATCCCGGCGATTGAATCATACAAGCAGGCGGTCATCTCGCGTCCTGAAGACCCTGCCACTCATATCGCGCTGGCGCGTGTGCAGGTTTGGGCGGGTCAATATGAGGATGCAAAGATCAGCGCGGAGGATGCGATCCTGCTTAACCCCGATAATGCAATGGCACATGCAGTGCGTGCCTGGGCGTTGATTTTTCTGGATGAGTATCTCGAAGCTGAATCGAGTATTTTGCGCTCGCTGCAACTGGACCCGAACAACGGGCTCGCGCATGCCTATTACGTGGAGATCCTGCTGGATTCTTTTCGGGAGGGCGTTAGTTCGTTCGATAATGTTGGAAAAGCAATCGAGGAATCAAAAGTTGCCATAGCACTTGCCCCCGATACTCTCGAAACGCACCGCGCACGCGGCTATGTTCTTGAGGTCACCGGGAATTACGAAGATGCCATTCGTGAGTATCAGGCAGCATCGAACATCAATCCCAATATCGCAGACTTGCATATCGCCCTGGGCGGCAATTTTACAGCGCTCGGGGATAATGTTAAAGCGGTGGAAGAATATACGCGTGCCAACGCGCTCAACCCGAAAGACCCAACGCCTGATCTTCTGATATCGCGGGTGTATCAAACTACCGGAGATTATGTCAAAGCAAAGCAATATGCTGAGACTGCAGTAAAAGACAACCCTGCCGACACCGGTTTGCGCGGCAATCTGGGCGTGATGTATTATGAAAATTCCTTCTTTGATGAGGCCATTGAACAATTGAGTTTTGTTGTCAACGGCGGCCTTACGGAAGAGGGTGCTCAACTTGAAGCCATGCCGCTTGCCGCTGGAAATACCCGGGTTGTGGGATATTATTCCCTGTATGCCTTTTCGCTTCAAAAGACCAACCGTTGCGGGGAGGCCTTATTGGTCGCGCAGATGCTGCAGGCGCGTGTTCCTGAAGATGAGGCAGCAGCAGAGAACGCCGCACAAATAATAATTCTGTGCCAGCAAGATCTTGTTCAGCCGCCTCCTACTTCGACCGAAGCTGTTTCTGTTTCGACGGAAACCGCCACTCCCACACCATGAACGTATATCAAAGACGCACCATCTTTCGGCGGCGCAATGAATCCAGCGTCTATCGCATGTTCTTCTGGGTGGTATTGATCCTGGGGGGCATCTGGCTGATCCGTTCCGTGCAGCGAGGCGACGTAAAGCCATTGTTCCTGCCCACACCCACACCCACGCGCTTTGCCTATTCGTATGCTCTCGAAGGAGATGCGCAATTTACAGCCGGTCAATTGGAAGCAGCCATCGTTGCGTATCAGGAAGCCGCACAAGTGGACCCGAATGACGCCAGGGTATGGGCGGATCTGGCGCGCATCCAGACCTATTCTTCGGCCATGCTTGTCAATGATGAGCCCATTAAAGCACGTCTCGCCGAAGCAGTGGAGTCTGCGCAAAGGGCGGTGGAGGTTGCGCCCGATGACAGTTATTCACACGCGGTGTACGCCTTCGCTTTGGACTGGAGCGCCACCTGGGCAGGGGATCAGGACGAAGTTCAACGATTGCTAACCCAGGCGGAGGAGGAAGCTGTTCGCGCGTTGCAATTTGATAGCAGCAACACGCTGGCCCTGGCTTTTTATGCAGAGATCCTGGTCGACCAGCAGAAATGGGCACAGGGTCAGCAATACATTGAGCAGGCGTTGCAGCGCGATACTTCATTAATGGATGTCCATCGCGTACATGCCTATGTGCTTGAGTCGCAGGGTTATTACGATCTTGCAATTGAAGCTTATGACAGGGCCATAAAGATTACACCCAACATGACCTTTTTGTACCTGCGTGCGGGTGCAAGTTATCGCGTTCTGGCTTTTGACAGCCCGAATGAGGAGATCCAGCGGCAGCTTTATGAAAAGTCACTTGAATATTTCGCGCAAACGGCGCGGATCAATCAACAACTAGGCGTGCAGGACCCGGTGCCGTATCTTTCCATTGCGAAGACGTATTCACAAATGGGTCAGTTCTTCATTGCCATTCGCAACGTTCAGAAGACCATCGAGTTTCAGCCCGAAAATCCGCTTTTTTATGGCGAGCTCGGTGTGCTTTATCACAAGAATCGTAACTATGAAACTGGCATCCTGGCGTTGAAGTGCGCTGTGCGCGGGTGCACAGCCGATGAATCCTGCGAGGGCCGCGGTGGATGTGGTGAGAACGATACACCCGCGATCGTGGTCAAATTGCCTCTTACCGCTGCCACGGTATATTATTATGATGTGTATGCTTCGGAATTGGCGGCGTTGAGCAAACCCCCAAAGGTCAACTACTGTCCTGAAGCACTTGCCATCGCATCGGAGATCGAGGCCTCCGAGTTCGATAACGACCCGAATATCGCAGCCGATATTACAGTGGTGCGGGCGATCTGTACCTTTGCCCCGGAAACTGGTCCTGATAAGGAGCTCACGGCCACCTCTGAACCTGTGATTACAGAAGAAACTCCAACCGCCACTCCATCGCAATAGCTTTCAAAATAATATTCCTGCACCGTCCCGAAGGTTTATTTCGAGTAGTTTAAGCTTCTGATAACAACCTTCGGGACGTTTTTTTATCACCGATAAAGTCTATTGGTTACAGTTTGATCAGTGTCTCAGCCAGGGATCCTGTAAGGTCATACGCCATCGCGCCGCTGATCCTCACGGGAACGATCCCGCCTATTTCCGCTTTGCCTTCCACAAATACCATGCCGTCAATTTCGGGTGCGTCGCGATAGGAGCGGCCAATCGAAATGCCGTTGTCGAAACCTTCGATCAGAACATCGAGAGTCTTTCCAACGTAGGATTGATTCACTTGCAGCGAGATGGTCTGCTGGGCCTCCATCAGGCGTTCATAACGCTCCTGTTTGACCTCAACAGGCACAGGGTCCCCAAGAGGCTCGGAGGTCGTGCCCGGTTCGAACGAGAATTGGAACGCGCCCACGCGGTCAAAACGGATCTCCTGTACGAAATCCATTAACGCCTGGAATTCATCATCCGTCTCACCGGGATAACCAACCAGGAATGTTGTACGAATGGAGAGGTCTGCAATGCTTGTGCGCATCTTTGAGAGAGTCTTGTGTACCCACTCAATGTTGGACGGGCGTTTCATGCGATACAAGGTTTTGGGATGCGCGTGCTGAAGCGGCATGTCGAGATACGGCAGGATCTGCTTTCGCGTTGCCATCACTTCAATGAGACGGTCTGTGACGTAACCGGGATACGCATACATGATGCGGATCCAATCCATATCTGGCACAGAATCCGTGAGCTGCTCGAGCAAAACGGCTAGGCCCTCTTTCATGCCCAGGTCGTGGCCGTAATCGGTTGAATCCTGTGCGATCAGCACCAGCTCGCGCACACCCGCATCGCGCAGCTTGCGCGCTTCATTCACAATCGATTCAACGGGGCGTGAAACCGCAGTTCCTTTAATCAGCGGGATCGCGCAGAAGGCGCATGGGCGACGGCAGCCATCTGCAATTTTGACATAGGCGCTCGCGCCGGCCACACTCACACGCATGGCCTCATGTTCGTCCATGCCCACCGTTTTTGCTTCGGGCAGGTGATACAACGGTTCGGGGTGTGCAGACTTTCGCAACTGACTGACCACCTGCACGATATCCATCCAACGGCGCGTACCGAGAATGCCGTCAATACCGGGGACTTTTTGCGCGACTTCCACGCCATAGCGTTGTGTGAGGCATCCTGCTGCGATCAAGATCTGCCCGTCGCGTTTTGTTTCGGCCAATTCACCCAACACACGCAGGGATTCTTCCTTTGCAGGGCCGATGAATCCGCAGGTGTTCACGATCAAGACCGCAGCGTTGTCCGGGTTTTCGAGCGAACGATAGCCGTCGCGTATAAGCAATTGCGCCATCGAATCGGAATCCACCGTGTTCTTGGCGCAGCCGAGTGAGACTAAATGAAAAGTATTTTTTGACACGGTGATTTCCTAATTATGAAGGCCTATCTGAATAACGGAGCGCAGACGCTTGTGCTGACTAGCGAAGCTGTGTCGAAGCATCAGTCTGCCTTGTATTGCGGACACCCTAAAGGGGGCTCACCTGCGAGCCTCAAACGGCGAGTGCAACAAACGCAGTGCGGCGCAAGTGT
>CAZJYB010000068.1:0-20450 GCA_964549865.1 uncultured Anaerolineaceae bacterium | reverse complement strand
TGTCTTTGGCGGCTCGTCCACACGGCTTCGCCAGTCGCTATGCTGACCCACAGGGTCGCTTCGCTGATAATATACCGTTTCTTGTTTGGGTAGGCTACCGGGTATGAATGCCCGCTCTTGGTCTTGGGGTGCGGAATCCGCGTCACTTGTATTTGACGGGGCAGGACGTGCCTGCGCACCAGCCGGTACCAGAGAATAGATAACGAAAATTACCAGCAAGGTAATTCGCGCCATTACTTCGAAGTTGCGTTTTATACCAGCCATAAAGCCTCCCGGGCTTAGAGTCCATCAGAAAACTCAAGATGATCTACCACTAAGGCACGAAGTCTCAAAGGCACCAAGGAAAAAAAACTTGGTGTTTTCGTGTCTTAGTGGCTTGGTGGTGAGGTTTTCAGACACATTCTTATGCAATATTCAGTTGTTTGCTTTTATGGGGAGACAGACGGTGAGCCCCTTTAAAGGATACCTGAGGATATTCCACACATTCAAACTTGTCAAGAGGAAAATGAATAACGTACAAGCACCGTCCCGAAGGTTGATTTCGAGTAATTCAAGCTTCTGAGGATAACCTTCGGGACGTTTTTTCTTTGCAAACTCGCTCGGCGTGGGACTTCGTGCGTTTGTTGCACTCGCCGTTTGAGGCTCGCCGTTTGAGGCTCGCCGTTTGAGGCTCGCCGTTTGAGGCTCGCAGGTGAACATCCCCGCCGAGACGCAAGTCAGGAATTTCTTAACGCGAATTACACGAATGTGCAAATGAACCGTGAAAAATTGGCGAAATTCGCCCTTTCGCAGCATTCGCGTTAAGGTTTTTGGCCCAGAGCTCGGCGTGGGTGTTCGCGAAGCACCCTGTAAGGGCCCACCCCGCCGAGACCCGACCGAAGGTCTCCCATCAGTCCCAACCTACCTCCGATAACTCAACATCATTTTGTTCCCTCGTAGCCCAAAACAAAGCCGAAGAAAACCTCCAATCTTCCGGGCGCAGAACCAGTCCTTTGCGACAGGGATTATGGTGGAGATAATCCATTTTCTGTTTCCAGAATCCATCCGAAAAAATACCCATGGGGCGCTGCGTGGCCTGCCAGAACCGGCGTTGACGATCTTCCCCTGCGTGCCGATGGAATACTTCTGAAAACGTCTTTGGCAAGTGCCCACTGCAATGATCAAGAAGTCCACGGCCCGTGAATTTACGCATGTCATCCAGAGTGTATTTCAATCTTTCTAAATTGAACTCCACGTCAAAGAGGATTGCATGCAGGTGGGTAGGCATAATGACATATGCGTTGACCGCCAGGTGTTTGTTCTTAATGCAATAATTAAAGCTGTCTGTGATGATCTTACAGGCGATCTCGTCAATGAAGACCGGCATCCATTCCACGACGGTGAATGTCACATAATACAAACCCACGTCTTCTACAATACGATATCTTTCCATGAAAAGATTATAGGCTTTTTTGAGACCTGCCCCCTTCGGGGACCTTCGGCGGTCAATACTCGGCGGGGATGCTTCGCGAAGTCCCTCGCCGAGCCCGGTGTAAATCGTCGATCTATAACTCACAACCCTTGCTTCTTCGCTTCGTTCCAAAACGCGTCCATTTCCTCCAGGGTCATATCCGATAAATTACGCCCCTGTTCCCTTGCGCTCTGCTCCACGAACGCAAAGCGTTTCTTGAATTTCATGTTCGCGCTGCGCAATACAGACTCTGCATCCACGTGTTTCCAGCGCGCCAGGTTGACCAGTACAAAGAACAGGTCGCCGATCTCAGATGCCAGCTCGAAATCTGTTTCGGCCTTCTTGATCTCCTCAATTTCCTCGCGGATCTTATCCAGCACGCCATCGATCGCGGGCCAGTCAAAACCGACGCGCGCGGCGCGGTCTTGATATTCCTGTGCCTGGGTCAACGCGGGTAATGCAGCCGGCACACCGTCCAAAATTCCCTTATCCTGCTTTCTCCCGCCTCTTTCTTTTTCCTTCAACTTCTCCCAATTCTGTAAGACCCCATCCACGCCATCCACTTTGGTATCGCCAAACACATGCGGATGACGGCGGATCAGCTTGTCATTTATATTCTTGATAACTTTGGTGGTCGAGAATTCACCGGATTCGTATGCGATCTGCGAATTCAGCACCACCTGCAGGAGCAGGTCGCCGAATTCCTCGCGCATCGCTTCGGGGTCATTCGCGTCCATGGCAGATAACGTCTCGTACGCTTCTTCGAGCAGATGTGTTCGCAAAGTTTGATGCGTCTGCTCCCGGTCCCATGGGCAGCCATCCGGCGCGCGTAAATGCGCAACGATCTCGGCAAAAGATTCAAACGAGGTCCCCTCGCCTAAAGATGGAAGATACAAACAAGTTGTCTCAGAAAATCCCAAATCACTATCTTGATTAGCCACTAAGTCACCAAGACTCAAAGCCACAAAGGTTTTTTCCTTCGCGCCTTGGGGTCTTTGCCGTCTCGCACCGCCGTGGCGCTGCTCGCGGCACGAACGGTGTGCCTTAGTGGTGAGGTCGTCATTTTCAACCAAAAATATTTCTTGCTTTTCTGGGTACGCTGCAAGCAATACATTTTTTAAATGCAGAGCCAGTTCGTGCGAGTTGACTCCGATCAGTAACGCGGGGATATCTGCAGGGAAAGGCGGAACATGCGCGGAGCTGAGAGTCCCCGCTTCGAGCAGGGTCAGTTTCGAGGGCGGTGTGATGCGCAGCGTCTCGAATGTGGATGCAACGAGGGAGAAGTCCATAATACCTCTTTGTTTTGTCGTTCGGCCTGCATCATTGTCGCAGACAGTAGTAATGTGTCAACCATGGATCTTTGCATCAATTCGTTCGGACTAAAGTCCTCGCTCAGGTCATTAAAGCCCCTTTGGGGCTGGTTTGTAGCCCGTTAGGGCTTTCACGTACTGAGGCAGGACTTTAGTCCGCCGAAATCGAAATCATATAATCAGTTGACAAACTACTAGACTCTTCGGTCGTCCTTCGGGCTCACTCAGAGTGACACACAAGTTAATCATAAAACGTAACGCGATAAGATTCGCATTACGTCTATGATTTTATCCTAAAGCCACGAAAACGTCCCGAAGGTTGTTATCAGAAGCTAAAACTGCTCGAAATAAACCTTCGGGACGGTGCTTGTGAGCTGCTTCCGATAATGTGTATTTTAACGTTTTGTGTACGTAGGAGCCTTGCGGGCCTTCTTGAGGCCTGGCTTCTTGCGTTCCTTCACGCGGGCATCGCGGGTCAGCAGGCCCTTCTTGCGCAGCGCAGAAGTCCAATCCGCGTTGATCAATAAAAGAGCGCGAGCAATGCCAAGACGAACGGCTTCGGTCTGGCCCGTGGTTCCGCCGCCATTCACAAGCACGCTCACATCGTATTTATTCGCTTCCTGTCCCACAACACCGAACGGGCGCAGGATGTTATCAAAATCGCCGAGGCGGGTGAAAAACGCGGCGCCGTCCTTTTCGTTCACGGTGAATTTACCGCTGCCACCCGTCAGGCGCACACGGGCGGTGCTTTCCTTGCGGCGGCCAATGCCTTCATAATATTGAGCCATGATCACTTACCTCTTATTTCCAAAACTTGCGGCTTTTGCATGCCGTGTGGATGGTCTGGGCCGGCGTAGATCTTCAGGCGCTTGAGCACCGCGCGTCCCATGCGATTGTGCGGCAGCATGCCCCAGACCGCATCGCGCAAGGCACGATCGGGGTAGGTCTGCAACTGGTCGCGCAGGGAGATCGACTTCAAACCACCGGGATAGCCGGAATGGTGGTGATATATCTTGGTGGTCATCTTGGTGCTGGTGCGGGTGCCGGTGACTGTGACAAGCTCTGCGTTAACCACCACGACAAAATCACCCATTTCCACACCAGGTGTAAAAGTGGGTTTGTGTTTGCCAAGCAGGATATGCGCGATGCGCGCGGCCAAACGCCCCAACACCTGTCCACTGGCATCCACCGTAACCCAATCGCGCTGTATCTCAGCGGCTTTCGGATAGTAAGTCTTCTGTTGCACTTTCGTCGCTCCGTTTCCTAATCTATTCAATGTCTGATATTACGTACCGTCCCGAAGGTTTCCCTGCCGTCTCGCTGTTCGCGGCATCAGCGCAGCGATCCTGCGGACGGACGGTGAAAAACCTTGTTTAGTCGATCAAACCTTCACCCTTCGGGTACTTCGCGGGACGTTCTGCGTAAGTCAAGGTGATCCATATTTTACTTCGACCAGTGTCAATCCGTTCGCAGGAGCCAGCCCCGAAAGAAGTTTTTTTTGCTTCGATAAGGCATGCTGGACATCCTCCAGCGAACATCTTCCCTGCGCAACTGCGACCTGCACAAAAACCAATCTTCTTACCATGCGATATAAAAACGCATCTGCCCACACCTCGAACTGCCACTCGGCATCCGGCATTTTCTTCCACCCGGTCGTTGTCACCGTCCGCGCTGTCGTCCCTTTTGGGGTTGTCGGCGAACCGAAGGCGGCAAAATCATGTGTGCCGGGCAGCAGATCTGCCGTTTGTTTAAGTAAGCTTGCGTCCACCGCTGGCCAAACTCTCCATGCAAACCTTTCCCTTAATGGATCGCGGATCGGTTCGCAGAACAGCCTGTAACGATAACACCGCGAGGTCGCATCGAAGCGCGGGTGAAAATCTGCAGAAGCCTCACGCAAGCTTTTTATCGCCAGGTCAGGTGGAAGGGCCGCGTTGAGCGCTTTAAGCAATCGCTCGTCTGCGTGCGTCCATTCCAAATCGAACGCAGCCACCTGTCCCGTTGCATGCACGCCCGTATCCGTCCTGCCGGCCATGATCACCGACCTTTCGGACCATCCCAACTTTCGAAGGGCTCTTTCGAGTTCGCCCTGCACGGTTCTGATTTTTGCCTGCCGTTGACTTCCTTGAAAACCAGAGCCATCGTAGGCGAGGATCACCTGGTAACGTGCCATAGTAGCGATTAGCCTTTAGCTTTTGGCTGAACGCTGATATTTCCTATTCTTCAACCAACTCCAATAACACCATCTCAGCTGCATCGCCGTGGCGTGGACCGAGTTTCAACACGCGTGTATATCCGCCGGGGCGGGTCGCAAAACGAGGGGCGATCTCGTCAAACAGACGTTTGATGACCTGGTTATCACCCAGCTTGGAAATCGCCAGACGACGAGCGTTCAGCTTGTCCACGTCACTGCCGTTCGCGCTATTGCGAGCGAGTGTGATCAACTTTTCCGCATCGCCGCGGATCGCGGCGGCTTTGGCCTTGGTGGTCTGAATACGCTCATGCGTGAAAAATTGTTTGATCAGGTTGCGCCTCAACGCGATTCGCGCGCTTTTGGTGCGTCCAAGTGTATACCCTGCTACCGAATGTCGCATCTCTAACTCTCCGTTGTATTATCTTTCATAAAGCCCTTTTCACGCATCTTGTCGCGAAGCTCGTCGAGACTCTTCTCGCCAAAGTTACGGATGGACATGACCGCGGTCTCGCCTTTTTCAAGCAGATCGAGCACATCACCGACCGTGGTGATGCCCGTGCGCTTCAATGAATTGAAGACACGCACGGAAAGGTCGAGGGCTTCCACTGGCGTTTCGGCCAGTTCACTGCTCAGGCGGCTGCCCGAAGCTTCGCGTTCCACAGCCACTGCAAGCATTTCTTCATTGATACCCGCAATGTAGCGCAGGTGGTCGATGAGAATGCGGGCAGAATTGCTGAGGGCGCGTTCCGGGGAGATCGTGCCGTCTGTCCAGATCTCTAAATTCAATTTATCGTAGGCGGTGCTTTGCCCCACGCGGGCAGAGGCCACTTCCCAATTCACTCGTTTTACCGGGCTATAGATGGCGTCGACCGGCAATTCACCGATGGGCAGGTGCCCGGCACGTTCATTGGCCGGGGAATATCCGCGGCCGCGCTCCACCATGAATTCAATATCGAGCTTGGTCTTGGCTCCATCCACGGTGAAAAGATACAGGTCCGGATTGACGATCTCGATCTCGGCCGGGGCAATAATATCGGCCGCGGTGACCTGACCTTCGCCGCGAACTTCGAGGTGCATACGCGAGCTATCCACTCCGTCCATCTTGATGCGGATCTGTTTGACCTGCAACATAACCTGAATTACATCTTCCCGCACGCCGGGGATGTCGCTGAACTCATGCAGCACATCTGCAACACGCAGGGAAGAGATCGCCGAGCCCTCCAGAGAGGAAAGCAAGGCACGGCGCAGGGCATTGCCCAGCGTCACACCATAGCCTCGCTCCAGCGGGCTGATCGTAAATTTGCCGTAATTGCGAGCTTCCGCTTCGCGTTCGATCTTCGGCATGACCATGTTCGTGATGATACCCGTCACGGTTCACACTCCCTTTCGAAAATGCATGCAGGCGCAACCGATTTCGGCCGCCTGATGCGTAACTGGACAATTAGCGCCTGGAATAGTATTCGACGATCAATTGTTCGTCGAGACTTCCATCAATTTCAGCACGTTCCGGCATCCGAGTAACTGCACCGCTTAACTTCTTTATATCGCGGCTAAGCCACGTGGGGGCATTTCGCTTTTCGGCGTAGGCGTCCAGTTCCTTGAAGTAGGTGGACTTGACGGCCGTGCTTTCGCGCACGCTGATCTCATCACCCTGGCTGAGAAGCATGGAAGGCACATCGGTACGACGGCCATTCACCGTGAAGTGCCCATGCGAAACAAGCAAACGGGCCTGTGAGCGACTGGAAGCGAAACCCAGACGGAAAACCACATTGTCGAGGCGGGATTCGAGGATCTGAAGAAGATTCAAGCCTGTAAGACCGCGACCGGTGATGGCCGTATCGTAATAACGACGGAATTGTCGTTCAAGTACTCCATAAATACGACGGGCCTTCTGCTTGGCACGTAACTGACGGGCGAAGTCGGAGACGCGTCCCGTGCCCATGCCTCTGCCACCGCCGCCGCGACCTGCGGTACGGCCGTGCTGGCCGGGCGCAAAGCTGCGTTTTTCAAACGAACATTTCGGGGTGAAGCAACGTTCACCCTTTAGATAAAGCTTTTCGCCTTCACGGCGGCAAAGCTTGCAAACCGGACTTAATGTTTTAGCCATATTTTTTGTACCTTAACTGTTACACGCGTCGCTTTTTCGGAGGGCGGCAGCCGTTGTGCGGAACCGGAGTGATATCTGCGATCGAGCGCACTCGCAAACCCATGGACTGCACTGCACGGATGGCATTTTCGCGGCCAGGGCCGGGACCTTTGACGAACAGGTCCACTTCCTGAATGCCCAATTGCTGGGCCGCTTTGATGGCCTGCTCGGCTGCAAGGCGGGCGGCAAAGGGTGTGCTCTTGCGAGAACCTTTGAAACCGGCCGAACCAGCTGAACCCCAGGCAACCGTATTACCTTCGGTGTCAGTGACGGTGACGATCGTATTATTGAAAGAAGCAAAGATATGCACCTGTCCGCTAGACAGGGTGCGCTTCCCTTTTTTCGCGCCAGTGGCGCGGCGGGTGGAACGAACACTCTGGGCCATTATTCCTTATACCTTTCGGACAAGCTTACTTCTTCGCGCCACGGCGGCGTCCACGACCGGCAACCGTCTTTTTGGTGCCCTTGCGGGTGCGCGCATTGGTCTTTGTGCGCTGGCCGCGCACGGGCAGGTTACGACGATGGCGCAGACCGCGGTAGGAACCGATCTCGATCAAGCGCTTGATGTTCATCTGAACTTCACGGCGCAGGTCGCCCTCGACCTTGTAATTCTTGGTGATATATTCGCGGATCGCGGAGACTTCCGCTTCGCTTAGATCTTTGATACGCGTATCCGGATTGACCCTGGTCTTCTCCAGGATCTGGTGTGCACGCGTAAGGCCGATCCCAAATAAATAGGTCAGCCCGATTTCGACCCGCTTGTTGCGGGGCAGGTCAACGCCTTCGATTCTAGCCATGGTTAACCCTGTCTCTGTTTATGTTTTGGATTTTCGCAAATAATGTAAACGCGTCCCTTGCGCCGCACGATCCGGCACTTGGCACAACGCTTGCGAATGGATGGCGAAACTTTCATGAATTCAATCTCCTAGCTCATACAGCCAAAGGTCTGATTATACTGGTACTCTTAAAAATCGTCTACACTTTCTCGGGTATCTGCTGCGGCGACAGGACAGTCAGGATGAGAGGATCTCCTTCGGTGACGGCAACCGTATGTTCAAAATGCGCCGTCAGCGACCCATCAGCAGAAACCACCGTCCACTTATCTGGCAGGACGCGGGTTTCATGCGTCCCTATCAGCACCATCGGTTCGAGCGCGATGGTCAAACCCGGGCGAAGGAACGTGCCACTGCCTGCGGACCCAATGTTGGGTACCTGCGGCCCTTCATGCATCTTACGCCCGACGCCGTGCCCGGTGTACTCACGTGTTACGTGCAGGCCACGACCTTCCACATAACCCTGTATCGCCGCCGAAATATCACCTGTGCGATTGCCCTGCCGCATTTTCTCAATGCCTGCAAACAATGCGCCTTCGGTAACTTCCAACAGGTTCGCTGCCTCGGGGGAAATATTACCCACCCCGGCTGTAAATGCCGAATCTGCAACGAAACCATCCAGGATTGTGCCACAATCGATCGAGACAATATCCCCCTCCTTTAACTTGCGTTTCGGGTGAGGGATGCCGTGCACCATCTCGTCGTTAATACAAACCGTGATCGAGGTGGGGAACGGCGGGCGGCCATATCCTTTGAATGGCGATACACATCCGTACGACTTCAGCACTTCCTCAGCGGCCGTGTTGAGGTCCGCTGTTGTCGTACCAGGTTGTAAAAGTTCTCTTACTCTCGCCAGAACCGTTGCATTGATGTGCCCGGCTTCGCGCATGATCTTGATCTGTGCGGGCGTCTTGACGTTGATCTGGCGTTCCCAACTCATTCTTACCTACTTTTCAGCAGAGATGAAAAACACTCTGCGCCATCAACAAATTATTTATTCAACTCGGAGAGCAGGTCTTCCGTCACCTGTTCAACTTCCTGTTTCCCGTCGATCTCGATTATTTTTCCGGCCTTGCGGTAAT
The DNA here is from genome assembly GCA_964549865.1 of uncultured Anaerolineaceae bacterium. Classification (GTDB taxonomy): domain Bacteria; phylum Chloroflexota; class Anaerolineae; order Anaerolineales; family Villigracilaceae; genus Villigracilis. The sequence continues at coordinate 11,438 of CAZJYB010000068.1, read as the reverse complement.
ACTCCACAAGCGGCACGGTCTGCTCGAGATAAACGCGAATGCGCTTTGTGACCGTTTCGACTTTATCGTCCTCACGTTGATACAACTCGGAACCATCTTCATCGCAAACACCTGCCTGTTTCGGCGGGTTGAATTTTTGATGATACGTGTGGCCGTGTGCACGACAAACCCAGCGTCCGCTTGCACGTTCCACGAGCACGTCCTCCGGGGCGGTGATATAAGGAACCGCGTTCACCTGGCCCTTGAATTCAGCGAGCATCTGCTCGAGCGCGTCGGCCTGGACCGGGGTGCGGGGAAAACCGTCGAGGATCGCGCCAGCTTCACAGTCCGCACGGGTGAGGCGATCGCGGATCATATTGATCGTTACATCGTCGGGCACCAGGTCGCCTTTATCCAGATAGGACTTGGCTAGTTTTCCGAGCTCCGTCTGGTTTTTAATGTTCTCACGAAAGAGGTCTCCGGAAGAGACATGTGCAAGGCTGAGCGTATCGGCCAGTATCTTGGCTTGCGTGCCTTTACCGACACCGGGAGGTCCGAGCAGGACGATAAAGGTCGCCATCGGATCTCCTTAGCGGACGAGCAACGAGTCCTGATATCCATGCAGCTTCAGTTCAGCGTCGATGTTCATGAAGGTGTCACGAACCACACCGACCACGATGAGCAGGCCCGAGGAGGAAACAAGGAACAATCCGGTTTGTGAACTCGCGGCATTCATGTTGAAGGCGCCCAGCAACAAGCCCATTAAAAATGGCATGATCGCAATAGTGCCGAGTAATACGGCGCCGGGCAGGGTGATGCGCCGTTGTACGGTGCTCAAGTACTTTTGTGTCGGGGGGCCTGTATGCACACCGGGGACGTTCGCACCGGCTTTCTTCAAATTCTCGCCATAATTCTGCTGATCGAATAGCACGGTAGTATAGAAGAACGTAAAGACCACGACCATCAGGAAGTAAAAGGTCCAATAGCCCCAATTACTGGTACCCGTTCCACTAAAGAAATTTTGTACACCAAGGAAGAATTCCGCGACGGCCGCGTTCTCGTTCTGGGTAAAGTAACTGGCGATGATCGCCGGAAACTGCAGGATCGCGCTTGCGAAGATCAATGGGATCATACCGGAAAGGTTGACCATCAAGGGCAGGGTGCCTTTCACCGGCATGGACATGCGATTGCCCATGCGCCGGCCCGGGTACATCACCGGTACATTACGGCGGCCCTGCTGGACGTACACGATCGCAAACACGGTCAGGACAATGATCACAATGGTAAAAAGGATCATGAACAAGCGTGTCTGTTCATCTGCCAGAAGCGAGCCAATGTTGCCGGGCAATTGGGAGACGATGCCTGCAAAAATAACCAGAGACAGTCCCTGCCCGCGAATTCCATATTCCGAGATCAACTCACCCAGCCAGATCGCGAACATTGTGCCTGCGGTCATGGCCAAAAGAACGGTCAACGATGTCAGCCAGAGGTCCGGGCCAAATCCAAAGGGAAGGATCTTCTCACCCAGGGCTTGCACGGAAAGGGAGTTGAAGATATTGATCTGGCCGATCGCGGAAAGTGCGGCCATCGGTACGGCCAGATAATACGTCCACTTCTCCTGCCAGCGGCGGGCTTCACGAGGATCTTCCTTCATGCGGCGTTGTAAAGCGGGAATGATCGGAATTAAAAGTTGTAAAATGATCTGTGCTGTAATGTAGGGATATACACCCATCGACAGAAGTGAAAAATTGGAAACTGTACCGCCCGAGAGCAGGTTAAGGAAATCCAAAAAGTTTCCGCTGCCCGTGGCAGATTGGCGGAACTGGGCCAAAACTTCCTGGTTAACACCGGGCGCGGGCACATTTGCAGCAACGCGATAGATCGCCAAAATTACGATCGTAAAGATCAATTTACGCCGAATATCCTCGGATTTCCACACACGCGAAAGGCTCGAAAAGAAATTTTTCATCAGAATTTTCCTGGCCGCGATTTAACCGATCAACTCAACCGAGCCGCCAGCCTTCTCGATCTTGGCTTTGGCGCCGGCACTCACGCGATGGACACGCACCTTGAGGGCAACTTTCATATCCCCGCGGCCAAGCACAACCACAGGGTTTCGTATGTCGCGCAAGAGATGGGCCTTATCAAGCGATTCCGGGTTCACATCCTCGCTGGCTTTGAAGGCCTCCGAGAGCTGATCCAGATTCACTTCATTGAAGGTAACCTGATTCGGTGGAGTGAAACCTTCACCGCGCAGGAATGGCAGGCGGCGATAAAAAGGCAGGTTGCCGCCCTGACGATACAGGTGACCACCTTCGCCCGAGCGGGCACCGGCACCTTTTGTACCGCGGCCGGCAGTCTTGCCCTGTCCGGCAGAAATACCGCGACCGACGCGCTTGCGATCCTTTTTGGAACCGACATTTGGTTTAAGATCATGCAGCTTCATATTCAACCTACTCTTCGACCTTGAGCAAATGGATGATCTTGTTCAACATCCCGCGCATGGCGGGTGTATCCTTATGCTCGACAGTTTGATGTAAACGGCGCAAACCAAGCGCTTTGACCGTGGCTTTTTGATCCTTGGGAAAACCGATCGAACTCTTGACCCAGGTCACTTTCAGGGTCTTGCCGGAAGATTCTTTCTTAGGCATGCTGCTTCCTCCGTTCCCAGAAGGGCAGCAATTCTTCCACGCGCTTGCCGCGGCGGGCAGCTTCCAGCGCAGGCGAGCGAAGCGCATCCAGCGAGGCAAAAGTTGCCATCACCACGTTCAATACATTCGCGCTTCCCATGGACTTTGTGAGAATATCGCGAATCCCTGCCACCTCGAGCACGGCACGCACACCACCTGCAGCAATAACCCCGGTACCGGGAGATGCAGGCTTGAGAAATACCTTTGCGCCTGCCACCCTGCCAAGCGATTCATGCGGAATGGTCGTGCCTGAAAGGTTGACGACGCGCAGGTCCCTGCGGGCCCGTTCGGATGCCTTGCGCATCGCATCGGGTACGGCATTGGCCTTGCCAACACCCATGCCGATCGTGCCCTTTTTATCGCCGACAACGACCGTCACACGGAACTGAAAGCGGCGCCCACCCTTCACGACCTTCGCGACGCGCGCGATCTCGATCACGCGTTCTTCGTAAGCGTCCTGCGTTTCGAACTGTTGTCCGCCGCGTTGTCCTTGTTGTCCAGTAAATGTTTGTTCTGCCATATCTTTCTCCGTATATCACAACACTCTAGAACTGCAGGCCGCCTTCGCGCGCACCATCGGCCAATGCCTTGATACGCCCGACATAACGGAAGCCACCACGATCGAATACAACTGACGAAATCCCCTTAGACTTGGCCCGTTCGGCAACTTCCTTGCCGATCGCCTTCGCCTGTTCGATCTTTTTGAGGCCTTTCACCTTTTCGCGCAGGTCCTTGTCAACTGTGGACGCTGAAGCGATGGTGTTGCCGTCAATGTCATCGATCACCTGGGCATAGATCCCGGTGAGGCTTTTGAATACATTCAAACGCGGGCGCTGGGTGGTGCCAAATACATGTTTGCGGACGCGCGTATGACGGCGTTCGCGAGCGAGAGAGCGGGTTTTATTAGCCATGTCCTACTTGGCTCCTTTTCCGGCCTTGCCAGCCTTGCGACGAACGCGTTCACCCTGGTAACGGATGCCTTTACCGTGATACGGTTCCGGCGGGCGTACCTTGCGAACGTTCGCGGCGATCTGGCCGACCAGTTCTTTATCGAAGCCCAATACCTTGATCTGGCGGGTCTTCTGATCAACTTCAAATGAGACACCCGCGGGTGGATCCATCTTCACCGGGTGTGAATAACCAACGAACAGGGCGAGTTTCTTCCCTTCCATTTCGGCGCGATACCCCACGCCTTCCACTTCGAGAATGATCTCAAATCCCTTGCTAACGCCATGGATCATGTTTGCGAGCACGGCGCGGGTTGTACCATGCAGGGCGCGTTCGGCCGGGTCTTCCGAATTACGGGTGATATTCAACTGATTGCGCTCCGCGTCCATCTTAATCCCGATCAAACCGGAGAACATACGTTGTAATTCACCCTTCGGGCCCTTCACGCGGATGTTCGAACCATTCACATCCACCTGCACGCCACTGGGAATATCTACGGGTAAACGACCAATACGAGACACTGTAATCCTCCTACCAGACTTTGCAGATGATCTCGCCGCCCACGCCCAATTGTCGGGCACGAGCACCGGTCATAACACCCTTGGGGGTTGAGAGAATGGCAACGCCAATTCCAGAAAGCACCCAGGGGATTTCGGTCTTTTTGGTGTAAATGCGGCGGCCAGGTGTACTGACGCGTTCGACGCCGGAGAGCACCGCGCGACGTTCGCGGCGATCACCAACATATTTGAGCTTCACGCGCAGGACTTTTTGGGCCTCGCGTTCGCCATCCACCACTTCAAAACCTTCGAGAAAGCCTTCATCCTTGAGGATCTTGGCGATCTCTACTTTGATCTTTGAGTTGGGCATTCCAACCTGTGCATGGCCAGCCATGACGGCATTACGAATGCGGGTCAACATATCAGCTATCGGATCAGTAAAAGACATGTGATTCTCCTCCAGCCTACCACGACGCTTTGATAACGCCAGGGATTTTGCCCGTCAATGCCAGCTCACGGAAACAAATACGACACAAGCCGAAGCGGCGGATAAACCCGCGCGGGCGTCCGCAACGCTGACAGCGATTCCGAACCTGCACGGCATGTTTGCGGCGCAGTTCACGATATTGCATACATTTCTTTGCCATAGGTTAAGCTTCCTTCTTGCTACTGAACGGCATTCCGAGCAATTGCAATAATGCGCGTGCCTGGTTGTCGTCCTTGGCGGAGGTCACGATCGTGATCTCCATGCCGCGCAATTTATCGATTTTGTCATATTCGATCTCGGGAAAGACCAGTTGGTCCTTGAGACCGAGCGTGTAATTCCCACGGCCATCAAAAGCATTGGCCGAAACGCCGCGGAAATCGCGCACGCGCGGCAGGGCAATATTCAACAAGCGGTCGAGGAAGGCCCACATGCGATCACCACGCAGGGTTACCTTTGCGCCGATCAAACGGCCTTCGCGCAGCTTGAAGTTCGCGATCGCCTTGCGGGCCTTTGTCTGCACCGGCTTTTGGCCGGTAATCGTGGCGAGATCACCGGTGGCGGCTTCGAGTGCTTTGGGGTTATCCATGGCCTCACCGAGGCCAATATTGAGAACAACCTTCTCAATACGCGGCACCTGCATCACGTTCTTCAGACCGAACGATTTGAACAAGGCCGGGGCTACTTCTTTTGTATAACGTTCATGCATTCTGTTCATCTTATTCGCTCCACGGCCTAGTCAATGGTGGCTTCGCAGTTCTTGCAAACCCGATGCGCACCTTCGTCATCGCGCTGGATGGCAACACGAGTAGGCTCACTACATTTGGGACAGACCAGCATCACATTGGAGATATCCAGCGGTGCTTCGAACTGGATTCGGCCCGGGTTCATATTGCGGCCGGCCCGTGTCTGTGTCTGTTTCTGGTGCTTGGTGCGAATGTTCACGCCCTGCACCACCAGGCGGTGGTCGTCAATGAAAACATTGACCACCTCTCCGCGCTTGCCCTTGTCCTCGAGGCGGCCGCTGATCACTTCCACTGTATCGCCTTTTCTTATCTTTACTTTCATTCTCAGCTCCTACAGCACTTCCGGGGCAAGCGACACGATCTTCATATAACCCATGTCGCGTAATTCACGCGCCACCGGCCCAAAGATACGCGTGCCCCTCGGGTTTTCGCCATCGGCATCCAGGATCACCGCGGCATTATCATCAAAGCGGATGTAAGAACCATCTTCGCGGCGCCATTCCTTCGTGCAGCGCACGATGACGGCCTTCACAACTTCGCTCTTCTTCACAGAACCTTGCGGCGCGGCGGATTTCACGGTGGCCACCACGATGCTTCCAATCGAACCGTACTTGCGCCTGGAGCCACCCAATACGTGGATGACAAGCAGTTCGCGCGCGCCGGTGTTATCGGCAACTTTTAATCGAGATTCATGTTGGATCATGGCCTATTCTCCCACGCCCTGATCCGCAGTACGGGTCTCGCGCTTCACAACAGACTCGACTGCCCAACGCTTATCGCGGGACATTGGCTTGGTCTCCACGATCTGCACCTGATCACCGATCTGACAGCCGATCTCATCATGAGCCTTCACACGGTTACTCGAGTACACCACCTTCTTATAAAGAGGATGGCGGAACTTGCGGGTGATCTCAACCACAACGGTTTTGGTCATTTTATTGCTGGTGACCACACCGATCATTCGACGACGATTATTCATTATGCACCTTCCACAACGGTGCGCTCAGACTGGCGCAGGACAGTTTCCATGCGGGCAATGTCGCGGCGCAAAACTTTAAGGCGGCTTGTGTCGGTTAACTGACCGGTCACCTGTTGAAAGCGCAGCTTCATCATCTCTTCACGGGCGTCCGAAATCTTCGAGCGGAGTTCTTCCCCCGCCAATTTAAGGACGTCTTCTTTTTTCATGGCCTTCATGTCTTATTCTTCTCCTGCGTGGCGCGTCACAACTTTGGTCTTGATGGAGAACTTGTACTGCGCGCTCTTCAAAGCTGCAACTGCGATCTCGGCAGGCAAACCGCCGACCTCGAACATCATACGACCAGGCTTTACAACGGCCACATAATATTCCACGTTTCCCTTACCCGAACCCATGCGGGTTTCAGGGGGCTTGTGAGTGTATGGCTTGGCCGGGAAAATGCGGATCCAGATCTTTCCACGGCGTTTCATCTCACGGACGATTGTGCGGCGGGCCGCTTCAATTTGACGGGCAGTGACCCAGCCCGGTTCCAACGCCTGCAGGCCGAATTCACCGAAGGAAACTTCCGCGCCGCGGAGAGCTTTACCCCTCATGCGACCGCGCATCTGCTTGCGCCATTTAACACGTTTAGGCATCAACATATCAAAAACCTCATCTCAAAGTGACGTCACGATTACTCGCTGACGTACACACCTTCCGTCGCTTCAACTTTTTCTTCCACTTCAGGTGTAACTTCGCCCTTATAGATCCAGACCTTGATGCCGATCTGACCATATGTGGTGCTCGCTTCTGTAGTGGCAAAATCAAGATTGGCGCGCAGGGTCTGCAAAGGCACGCGGCCTTCACGCAACCAGACATCACGAGACATTTCCGCGCCGCCCAAACGACCGCCCACCAGGATCTTGATCCCTTCAGCACCCTGTTTAATGGCCTGCTGAATAGCGCGCTTCATTGCACGACGATAGGCAATACGACGTTCGAGTTGATCGGCGATGTTTCTGGCGACCAATGCCGCATCCGTATCGGGTGAAGAGATCTCTTTAATATCGAGTTCGATCTTCTTGCCTACAAGAGCCTCAAGGGCCTGGCGGATCTTCTTCACGCCTTCGCCTTTGCGGCCGATCAAAATGCCGGGCTTGGCGGTATGAATCGCGATGCGGATCTTGCCAGGTGTGCGTTCGACATCGATGCGCGAGATACCGGCCTTGCCGTCCTTGATCGAATCAGGCATCTGCTTGCGAAGCTCGCGCACCTTTTCACTGGCAGCCCAACCACCTTTTGAGAATTTGCCCAGCAACAAGGTGCGGATGGCAAAATCCTGGTGAAGCTGTTGACGGTACAGGCTGCCTTCGGCAAACCAACGACCGCCCCAGGGCTGATTAATACCGAGACGAAAACCAACGGGATGTACTTTACGACCCATGAATGCTCCTTAAGCTCCGCGCTCGCGTAATATGACAGTCACGTGCGAAGTGCGACGTAATATCGGCTTGAAACGGCCGCGTGCCCCAAAGCGTCTCCATTTACGTGTAGGCGCTTCGTCGGCAGTGATCTTGGCAATGAACAGGTCATCGCGACTCACACCGAAATTCTCTTCCGCATTCGCGACCGCGGATGACACCAGTTTGAAGACCGGCAAAGCGGCACGTTTGTTCACAAAGCGCAGCATTTCCAGCGCTTCGTTCGCGTTTTTACCGCGTACCATGTCGATCACTGCACGTACCTTTTGTGCAGACTGGGCGAGATAACGGGTTTTTGCCTGAATATCAGTCATTTCTCATCCTCCTTACGCTGCGGCGGCCTTCTCCGAGGTCTGGTGACCGCGGAATGTACGCGTCGGGGCGAATTCACCCAATCGATGGCCGACCATGTTCTCGGTAATATAGATCGGCACATGGCGGCGTCCATCATGGACCGCGATCGTATGTCCCACCATTTGGGGGAAGATCACGGAGGCGCGACTCCATGTGCGGATGACTTTCTTTTCATTCTTCTGATTCATGGCCTCGATGCGTTTAAGCAACTTCGGCTCAATGAACGGACCTTTTTTTAATGAACGTGACATATCTGCGTTCCTCTACTCTTAGCGGTTCGTCTTGCTACGACGACGCACAATGTATTGATCCGTCTTCTTATTGTGACGGGTCTTTTTACCGAGAGTGGGTTTACCCCATGGGCTCTTGGGACCATCAAGACCGATGGGCTGGCGTCCTTCACCACCACCATGTGGATGGTCGCGCGGGCTCATTGCCGAACCGCGCACGGTTGGGCGAATACCCTTATGCCGCTTACGACCGGCCTTGCCAAGTTTGATGTTGCCATGATCGAGGTTGCCGATCTGGCCAATGGTGGCATAGCATACCTGGTGGATCAAACGGACTTCACCGGAAGGCATGCGGATCTGGGCAAAGTCACCTTCCTTGGCGAGCAACTGTGCAGCGCCGCCAGCCGAACGGACAAGCTGTGCGCCTTTGCCTTCCTTGATCTCAATATTGTGGATCATGGTGCCCACCGGGATGTTGCTGACCGGAAGGGAATTGCCGGAGCGGATCTCTGCACCGGGGCCGGACATGACCGTATCTCCGACTTTCACGTCCAGAGGAGAAATAATGTAACGCTTCTCTCCATCTGCATAATGAAGAAGGGCCAGGCGGGCGGTGCGGTTCGGATCATATTCAATGGCAGCCACGCGGGCGGGAATTCCATATTTTTCACGCTTGAAATCCACAATGCGGACGGAACGACGGGCACCACCGCCACGATGGCGGACGGTCACGCGGCCCTGGGCATTACGGCCACCGCGATTCTTCTTGGTGGCCAACAAGGAGCGTTCGGGTGTGCTCTTTGTGATCTCGTCAAAGGTATAACCGGTCATACCTCGTGTGCCTGGTGTAACGGGTTTATATTTTTTTACTGGCATTATTGCACCCCTTCAAAGATCTCGAGGGGTTTGCTGCCCTCGGCAAGGGTCACAATGGCCTTCTTGAATGAAGGACGTCGCACCAACAAACGGCGGGAACGGGAGCGACGGCCGCGTTTTGCGGGCGCATTGATGATATTCACACGCGCCACGGTGATATCGAAGGCATGTTCCAGCGCTTCCTTCACCATGGTACGGGTCGCGTGATCCGCGACTATAAATACATACTGGTTGAGTTTGCTCGATTGGTAACTGGATTTTTCAGTCACCAGCGGGCGGATAAGGATATCGAATTTCGTGGACATGTCTCTTTCCTATCCCAGGTGCGCCACGAGCGCATCAATGGTCTTGATCGGCAGGACAACCTTGTCGAAGGTAAGGATGTCACGCACGTTCAAGTAGCTGGCAAGCAACACCTTGGCGTTATCGATGTTGTATGTCACTCGTGTAATATCGTCATAATTCTTGTCGTTGGCGGGCATAAGCACCAAAACAGTGGACTCGCCGACAAGATTACCCAACATCTCTGCCATCAGGCGGGTTTTGGGTTCCTTGAATTCGATCTCGTCCACCACGATGATCCCGGCTTCTGCAGCCTTTGCGGACAAGGCAGAGCGGAGCGCGGCCTGGCGCATCTTCTTCGGCATGCGCAATTCATAGCTGCGATTATGGGGCGTATGGATACGACCGCCACCAACCCATTGTGCCGAACGGATTGATCCCTGACGGGCGCGGCCGGTCCCCTTCTGTTTCCAGGGTTTTCGACCGCCACCGGAAACCTCCGAGCGGACTTTCGTCTCATGGGTACCGAGACGGGCGTTCGCCATCTGACGGGTATATGCCTGGTGCATCAGGTCTACATTCACTGGGGCTTCGAAAACTTTCGCGGGCAAATCAACTTCGCGAACTTTCTTGCCTTTCAGGTCTAAAACATCTATTTTCATGGCTACTCTGGCTCCGGTTTCCTGCGCGCCTATTGCTTGCGCGCTTCCTTGATCATCACGAGACTACCCTTCGCTCCGGGAACCGCGCCATTGATCGCGAGCAGGTTGCGTTCGGCATCCACCATTACAACTTTGATGTTCTGCGTGGTGACACGGTCGACACCCATATGACCGGCGCCGCGTGCACCCTTCAATACACGGCCTGGGGTTGTACCCGAGCCGCGTGAACCAGGCGCACGATTGCGATCTGATGTGCCGTGTGTGGCGTTCATACCATGGAAGTGGTGGCGCTTGACCGAGCCGGCAAAGCCCTTGCCCTTGCTTACGCCGGTCACATCCACGCGTTCGCCAGCGGTAAATGCATCGGCAACCGTGATCTTGTCACCGACTTTTAGACCGTGATCTTTTACACGAAATTCGCGCAAAAAGCGCATGGGGGAAATCTCATTGGTCTTTAAGTGACCCAACTGACCGCCCGTAAGGCGCTTGGGGTTCACTTCACCAAAGCCCAGTTGCACCGCAGAATAACCTTCCTTCTCCGGCATGCGTACCTGGGTAACGAAACATGGCCCAGCTTCGATGAGTGTCACCGTATGGGCAACACCTTTTTCATCGAAGATCTGGGTCATGCCGATCTTCTTTCCAATAAGCCCTTTCAACATGCTCAATTTTCTCCTTCAGAAAATATTGACGAGACTGCCAGCCGGGCAAGGCCGCATCATCTCCGTGCAGTGCAGTCAGGGGGTCCTGTGCGAAGCGTGTGTTTTCGGTTCCACACACGGGCCCACTCTTGCGCTGTCTCAAATAATCCGTATTTTATGATACGGTTATTTATTTAAACTAGACCTTGATCTCGATATCAACACCTGCAGGCAGGTTCAAACGCATCAACATATCAATGGTTTTAGAATCCGGGTCCAAAACGTCGATCAATCGGTTATGCGTGCGGATCTCAAAGTGTTCATGAGAGTCCTTATCTATGAAAGCAGAGCGCCGTATTGTAAAGCGTTCCTTCTTGCTTGGCAAGGGCACTGGGCCAACAACATGAGCACCGGTACGTTCGGCGGTTTCGACGATTCGCTTGGCGGATTGATCGAGGACACGATGATCATAGGCCTTAAGGCGGATGCGTATTTTTTGTTTCGCCATCATCTGTCTCCTATTCGAGGATCTTGGTAACGACACCCGCGCCGACGGTTAGACCGCCTTCACGAATGGCGAACCGCGAGCCCTGTTCCAACGCCACAGGCACGA
>CAZJYB010000067.1:0-20530 GCA_964549865.1 uncultured Anaerolineaceae bacterium | reverse complement strand
CGATAGCGCAATGCCTGTTGATATTTGTCGTATACCCACCAGCCCATCTCAGCGAGCGGAAGCTGCCCAGGCGCGGAATCCAATTTAGCGCGCAGGCCTTCTGGTGAAAGCGCGAGATTTTTGCACGAGCGGATGAACGCCAGCGCGAGGCCATGAACGAGATCAGGTAGTTGTTTGTTGCGCACCCAATCGCGTTTTGAGTCTTCGAGGCCGCCATTTAGATAATCGTCGAGATGATTCGGGAACGTGGCAAGCCAGGCGTTCGCGGCTTCCTTGCGGATGAACTCGGCTTCGCGTTCGTCCACGATCTGAAAACGATCCTCCAGCCCAACCAGTGAAGGTTTCTCGCGGACGATGTCGTGCGCCAGCCCGTGCAATGTGCGCACGCGATAGCCGAGGTTGGGGATGAGCCCACGCGTTTCGACCATTTTGCCGATGCGCGACGCGAAATTATCCACGGCTGAGTTGACAAGCGTGACGATGAGCACATCCTGGTCTGAGGCCATCACGCCGCTCGCGATGATTTGTGCGGCAAGCGCGCTGAGCGTGAAGGTCTTGCCCGAACCCGGTACCGCAGAAATGCCAAGCTTGCCGCCGTGATAACGGAGGATGTCTGTTTGGGAGGGGCGGAAGGTGAAGGAAGAGAGCATTTGTGTGTTGGGTTCGCCGTGGGATGAACCCCACGGCTGTGCCTACGAAGGCGGCTTAAGCCGCCTAGCCCGCTTTAGCGGGCTTTGTACAACTAGCACGGTGGTTTATCACCGTGCGGTGTTGAAGCCTTGGGCAATTCATATCGCGCTGGTTATCGTTCATTCATCATCTCCATGGTCGAGATCAAAGTGCTGTGCGCGTGATGTTGTTTTTGGTTATGAATATATCGTATCACGGCTGTGAGGTTTTTCTCACCAAGACTCAGAACGCCGTATTCATCCTGCCAGTGAAATTCGAAATCGGGTTTGATCATATGATTGATGTAGTGCGAGCTGTTCCCTTTCACGTCGCCGATGAATTTCGCCGGCGCAATTTTTGGAGGAACGGATACTGCCATATGCACATGGTCTTCAATTCCACCAATGGCGTGGACAAACCCGCCCATCTCCTGCGTCTTCGCTGCCATGGCGCGATAGAGTTGAGGTTCGAGCGCCGAATCTATGAACGGCATTCGATTTTTAGTGCCCCAGATGAAGTGATAGTAAAGTTTCCAGTAAGGCATAATGAAAAATTATTTTACTTCTCCCGAATTCTCGTCCACCATCAACACCGAAGTATCCACGGCCTCGAAGTCATCCCCGGTCAACACATCCAGTAGATGCAGCATATCGTTGTCCCAGCGTTCATCGGGCGCGCCGCTCACGTACCAGTTCGAGCCGTTATCGGCCAGAATAATTCCATAGGTTTTCATAGCTTGCAAAATGACTTGCATTTCATGTGGAAAACCTGAAATGTCGTAATCTGCTTTGAGGCGGAAACGCGCGCCCATTGGCGGGATTCCATTTATTGGATCAGAGGTTTCATGCCGCGCCGGCCAGATATAACCCGCCGTGTGTTCAGCGGTGAAACGCAAGGCATGGTTAATTTCTCCAATGACGATCTCATCATAGCGCGCCAATCCCGGGAAAATGGGCAATCCGGCTGCGTCGGCGGATGTCCATGTATCGGGGCGCAGCGCGTTCGAGTTCAGATCCCAGATCGCGCCGGAGCCGCCACTCCATGAAGAGCCATTGAAGCTGGCATCGTAGATCTCATACAGAGTGCAAGTATCTGTATCCACAGTGAGGATGTGGTGGTCGCCTCCCCATTCGATATTTGGGTTTTCAGGGATCGGGTAAGGACCCGGATCTGATTCGTCCGGGTAATAAAACTCCAATGTGTATTTGTTGACTGTCGAACCGGGTACGATATTGAATGGGATGCCGATCGGACCGCCGTCCCATGTGCCGGAGCCGAAGTCCATGTGGAAGATCTCGCCGCGGCCGATCGAGTTGATCCACGCGTCCGAGTCTGGATGAAGCGGCAATGCGTCTACGCGCGCGTTGAGGATGTTATCTGCCGGGAAGAGGGGACAGTTTGAGATGGCCGGCCCGTTCGACGTCAACGCGGGAGGCGGCTGCGTGAGGGGAGATTCTGTCGCAGGTGAGTCGATCGTTGGTTGATCAGAAACAGGTCCCGGCGTGGAAGTCCCACTGACCGCTGCATCGCACGCAAGGATCGAAAGAATAACAGCGAGCCAGGCAAAGGTGGTATTTGATCGCATTGAATTATCCATTCTCATTTTGCAGGACTCTCTGGAAGGCACGCAACAATGTACCGCGCTGTTCGAATCCCGCTTCGCCAAGGTCTGAGAGCGCCAAAACGATCTTTTGGCGGCAGCGACTCAGCAAGCCGCTTATTAGCCTGGCGAGTGCTTCGGTTTCTGCAGTGACTTCATCTGTGTCCATCCACTGGCGGCCGGATGTCCATTGACGCGATAGAACGTGAGGTTGTGTGAGCGGTTGTGCGACGCGCTGCACCCAGCCATTTGCGCCGGGGTCGAGCCAGAATTGAACAGTGACGGGCCGATTCATCATCAGGAAGCTGTGCGCGGGCGCGATCAACACGGATTCTTTATTTTCGGTTCGCCACGATTCCAGATACTGCGCGGCGATCACACCGTCTTCCAACATCGCAAGATATTCCCTGCCGAGGTCGAAGGCGGGGCTGTCCATCTTTACATACGATGGCTCCATCGCGTAACGGAATTTCTTGATGGATTCGATCAGGCTGGCCGCGACGCGTACTGCATCCATGTTCGTATGGAAGCCGTAGCCCGGCTGCGACAGGACTTCGCCGAATAATTTTCGCAGGAAGAAATCCAATGGCAGGGGGCTGGTCTCACGATAGCTCATTAACCAGTTGCGAAGTGTGGTGTATTGTTCGCCAAGGGAATAGGTGATGCGTTCCTGCATGTCCGCATTTATTTCTTCAAAGGTCGAGAGACGCACGTCTTTTTGACGATAGACGATCTCAGCGAGCAGTTGGGCGCGAATCAGGTCCGCATCCAGCGCGAACATCAACGCGTGGGCCACGTCGAATTTTGTGGGGTGAATGTTCCAGTGCGGGTGCGCAAGCGCGGATAAGGTCAGCAGCGTCTGGCTGGCGGATTCATCCTTTAATGAACGCGAAGGACGATGCGTACGCCAGGGAATGCCTGCTTCTTCAAGGCGATGTGTGATGGTAAAGCGCAGGGCGTCTGAAAGATAAGGCGCGATGACGACGATCTCAGCATAGGGCAGCCCTGATTCGGTTAGGTCTTTGATCTGCTTCACGACCTGGTCGAGCATTTCAGGATAAAAGCGTGCCAGTAGGATGTCGAACGCACGCTCTTCGGTATAGCGCCTGTTTTCCCTGTCAGTGGAATTGATCGCACTGACCAGTTCATCCGATAATTCGATCACTTCCCTGGATGAAACGAAGTTTTCGTCAAGCGTAATGATCTCGCTGCATAATTCGCTTAAAGCCCGGCCAGTGACCGTATCACTGCCAAGGAAGTGGCGATACCCGGCGTTTTCATCGTAAAGCAACAAGGCCGAGTCGAAATCCGGCATCCATGCGCGGATAATATCGTGTGCGCGCGGCATGTCTTCTTCCACATTGTCGTAGATCAAATGGCGATAGATATTTGCCAGATATTCGCGCACTTGTGTCTGCGGCCATAAGTATTTTGCGAAGACTTCCAGTTGAAGCGAGAAATCCAGGAGATTATGTTCAAGGCAGTAGTCACGGAACAATGAAGCGCATTCCTGTACGTCCTGATAAATGCGGCGTTGTCCGGGGTCGCCGAACCAGGCTGAGTCCAGGAGCGAGCCGATTTCCGTGTGAGGAAAATCAACCACCGCGGCTTTGTTCAAATTGTCGAGGATCTGTGAATACAGTCGATTGCGGTCTATCGTGATGGATTCAAAGTAGCCTTTTTCAAGCAACGGCCTGACAATAAAAGCCATGTAATATTGAGCGGTTTCGAGGGTCAGGAAAACAGGTGGGAGATCGGGGTTCTTGAAGCCTGCGGCGCTCGCGCCGATGGGCCAGAACAAGTCGCACATGCGGCGCGCAATACCACCGATCGTGGCGGATGTTACTTCACCGCCAGCAACGCGTTCCGGGCTGTACAACAGTTCGAGATAGGGTTCCTGCAAGGTCCTTTGCGGGGTGAGCATGAGGATCGAATCCGCCGGTACACCCTGCGCGAGCAGGTGACGTAATCGTTCCACGCCCGCGGTGGTTTTACCCGTGCCCGCGCGTCCGGGCACGAAGAGACGCGAGTTAAGTGGAGATTCAACGATCTGGCGCTGAAGCCGATTCAATTCTGGCATGAAGCGAGGGTACAGGATGGGTGTGGATTTGTCAATAAAAAGACCATGGACGATGGGCCGCTTTTATTTGCGCCCTGTCGTCCGTGGTCAATGGTCTGCCGTCGAAGATTCAGTTCAGATTCTTCTTGAAAAACTTTTTGGCCCGTTCCCAGGCGTCCTTCGCTGCATCCGCTTTATAGACTGTTGGGTCGCTATCACGGAAGAATGCATGGCCGGAATTGGGATATGTAATGACCTCATGCTCCACGCCCACTTCATCGAGAAGTTTGTCGAATTGTTCCACTGTGCCGGGAGGAATGGAGCCATCAGCATCGCCGAAGAATCCCAGCACGGGCGCCTTGAGATTTTTGCGGAGCTGATCGAAGGTCTCCTGCATGCCGCCTCCGTAAAATGTGGTGACCGCATCCACCGGCCTCAAGGCACTTAATGAAAGTGACATGCGCCCGCCGAAACAGAAGCCCACGCTGCCCACTTTCCCGTTGCAATCCGGGTGAGATTTGAGCGCGTCGAAGACCGTTTCAAGTTCAGCGGGTGCATGCGGGCCATATTTTTGCACGAGCTTCAAGGCAGCATCGTTGTCGCCGAGCTGGGCCAACTCGCCGTGATACAGGTCCGGCGCGAAGGCGAGATAGCCCTCTTTGGCAAAACGGTCTGCGATGGATTTTGTCTGCGCGTCGAGCCCCCACCATTCCTGGATCACGATCATGGCTGGCCATGGGCCATCGCCGGCAGGTCTTGCAAGATAACCATTTACATTACCCAACTGAATTAGATCGCTCATGATGTGCTTTTCCTTTCAAGAAAGTTGCATGTCTGAACTGCGCGGTGTTCCCCATAATTTATTGGGACCGGCGGAAATAATATCTTCAAATGTTTTTCCCTGCACCTCAGGATATACGAGAAGGGAGTGTTTGTCAACAAGGTTGTTTTTGAAAAAGATTCAAAGTATATTTGGCTTGCATTTAATTTGCACGTCAACCCCAAATTTTCCAGAGGAGATATGGCATGCCCACAACAATTCGACCCACATTGAAAGGCGGTACCACAGCCACAAGAGCCAGCGTAGGCCCTTATGTGAAGTTTTCAGACAAATTGACCGGCTCGATTACTGATATCACGAAGATCATCGAACAGCATAAGGGCATGATCGATTCCATCCAGGAGATCGCGCTGGAGCTCACTACTTCCATCGGTTCGCTTCATACCCTTACTGTAAAGTACGCCCGCACGGCCAATAACATTCTGGATGCCCTGCTGCCGATCGTGAAAAATTTGCCGCTTATTCCCAAAAATGTGATGCAGTTACTCACCAATCTGGAGAGTGTTACACAAAAGATCATCGATAATGAAAAGACCACCACGAAAACGATCACCGACGTGCAGGCCGGCCTGTGCGCAGGCGACGTCAACAGGATCAAGGGACACGCGGGCCAGTTGCAGTCTGTTACCAGGACGCTGACTGCCATGCTGCCCAAATAAAAATAGTGTTTCGCCGTCAATTGAACTGCCGGCGAACTGGTTGACAAGAGCGCCATCCCGCATGTATAATACCGTCCGCTTCTGCCCCGGAGCTCGAAACCGGGGCAATTGCCTGTAAAAACCCAGCTTCCCCACAGTCCGGCGCAGAGTGCACCACCTCCGCGGGACGCGCGGCGAAGTGAATGACTGGAGAAAATAAAATGAGATTTGCAATCGTCGAAAGCGGCGGCAAGCAGTATCGCGCCGTCGAAGGCTCCACCATCGAGGTGGATCGCCTCGCCCATGAAGTGGGCAAAAAGTTTGATCTTGAACGCGTCCTGTTCATGGGAGATGGCGATACGTTCATGATCGGCACTCCGGCTGTCGGCGATATTTTGGTCTCTGCCACAGTTGTCGAGCACTTCAAAGGCCCCAAGGTCATTTCATTCAAGTATCGCCCAAAGAAGCGTATC
Organism: uncultured Anaerolineaceae bacterium; assembly: GCA_964549865.1. Taxonomy (GTDB): domain Bacteria; phylum Chloroflexota; class Anaerolineae; order Anaerolineales; family Villigracilaceae; genus Villigracilis. The sequence goes on along the minus strand of CAZJYB010000067.1, from coordinate 14,250 downwards.
CGTGTCAAGGGCGGTCATCGTCACCAGTACACCCGCCTGATGGTTGATTTCATCGGCAAGGTCGGTGAAGAACGCAAAGTGGAAAAGCCTGCAAAGAAGGAAAAACCAGCCGAGGCGGAAGCAGCGGTAAAGGTCGAGAAACAGGCCAAGGGTCCCAAAAAAGAAGCGGAGAAGGCATCCGCAAAGAAGACCGAGAAGAAGTCCACAACCACAAAGTCCGCTTCCAAGCCAGCGGCCAAGAAGACAGACTCCAAGAAGAAGTAAACGAGGCAGAAATGGCACATAAAACAGGTGGCGGTTCAACCCGCAACGGACGTGACAGCAATTCCCAGAGATTGGGTGTAAAACGCTACGCCGGCCAGTTCGTTCTTTCCGGCAACATTCTTGTTCGCCAGCATGGGACGAAGATCAAGCCGGGCTTGAATGTATTGGTTGGCAAAGACTACACCCTGTTCGCGGTTGCAGACGGGATCGTGATGTTCGATGTCGTGCATGGCCGCAAGCGCGTGAGTGTGGTCCCAGCCGAAGCAGTGGAGGCATAATATGCAGGCAGAAATCCATCCCGCAGTTTTTGAAGCAAAAGTAACGTGCGCCTCCTGCGGCACCACGTGGGTGACCACATCCACCCGCAAGGAATTGCGCATCGACGTTTGTTCGAAGTGTCACCCCTTTTTCACTGGCGAGGCCGGCCGTTTGATCGACGTTGAAGGTCAGGTGGACCGCTTCTATAAGAAGCTCTCCGCCCGCCAGACGTATGTCGAAACACTGAAGGTCAAGGAAGAGGCCAAGAATTCGCCAGACCGCGCCGTGGACGACCTGGGTGTTTCACCTCGCGCGACCGATGCATTGAAGAAAGCCGGCATCCTGACCATTGGTCAGTTTCTCGCCAAATTAGCTGAAGGTGACGACACCCTGTTGGCGATCAACGGATTTGCGCAGTCTTCGATGACTATTGCAAAGAAGAAACTCCGCGCCCTGGGCTTTGATCTTCCCGCCGCTCCTCCAGCTCCTGCAACTCCGGCAGCAGATAACGCCGAATAAGGTTTTATCCCTCCAATGCTTTGTCAGTGAGAGGGTTCTCAGGTAAACTTAACAGGCAGATGCGAAAGCGTCTGCCTGTTTTCATGTCTTTCACCCTCACCCCAACCCCTCTCCAAGAATTTGGAGAGGGGGGAGAATATTAATGCGTCATATAAACGGTTCGATCGAGGTCGTTTGCGGTTCGATGTTCAGTGGCAAGACGGATGAACTGATCCGCCGGCTGGTGCGTGCCACCATCGCCAAACAAAAGGTGCAGGTATTCAAGCCTGCCATTGATATTCGTTATGCAGCCGAGAAGGTTGCCTCGCACGCCGGCGCGACATTCGACGCGATCCCCGTGACGAAAGCTGCGGATATCCGCACAAAATTGGATAAGGATACAACGGTTGTAGGTATCGACGAAGCGCAGTTCCTCGATAATGAAGTTGTGAATGTGGCACAGGAACTGGCCGCGCGCGGCGTGCGCGTGCTTGTGGCCGGGCTGGATACCGACTTCCGCGGCGAACCGTTTGGCTCCATGCCCGAGTTGATGTCGAAGGCGGAACATGTCTCGAAGCTACATGCCATATGCATGGTGTGCGGTGACGACGCCTCACGCACACAAAGGCTGGTTAACGGCAAGCCTGCCCGTTATGACGATCCCGTTGTGATCGTGGGCGCCTCTGAATTATATGAAGCTCGCTGCAGGCAGCATCACGAAGTCCCACATTAGTGGGCCGAGGTCCAGCGTTGATCTGGTTGGCGAATCATGCAAGATTATAAAACTGTCCTGGCCGAAATCTTAATAGACGAGAAGACCCTGCAAACGCGCGTCAGCGAACTTGGCAGGCAGATCAGTGACGATTACGCGGGCGGCGATTTCCTGCTTATTTGCATCCTGCGCGGGGCGGTGCCCTTTATGGTGGACCTTAGCAGGTCCATTACAGTGCCACATATGATGGATTTTATGGCGGTATCCTCTTACGGTGCCGGGAAACGCGAATCAAGCGGCTCGGCGCGCGTTACACTGGACCTGCAAGAAGACATCCGTGACACGCATGTGCTTCTCGTGGAGGATATTGTCGATAGCGGCCATACCATCTCTGCCGTGCTTCACATGCTTGAAACCCGCCAACCGAAGAGTCTCAAGGTCTGCGCCCTGCTGGATAAACCCGAAAGGCGTGAAGCAAATGTGCCCATTGATTATCTTGGTTTTTCCATTCCGAACAAGTTTGTCTTCGGTTACGGCCTCGACCTCGACGAATATTATCGGAACCTCCCATTCGTAGGTGTTGTGGACTTGAACAAATACAAGCCGTCCTCCTGACTTTACGATGGAAATTTGAGATGAAAGACGAAGCTTCCGCAGCTGCTAAAAATAACCTGTTTTATGCGGGTCGCTGGGTGGCTCGTGTACGCGGCAGGATCATTGCGCAGGGAGGAACCCCGGAACAGGCCCTGCGTGCATCCCAACAAAGCCGCCATAAAGAAAAGCCAGAAATTATTTACATGCCCACATCCTTCCCGCTCCCGCCTCTGGTCGAAAAAGTGAAGACGATTCTACCGGCTGATCAGCAGCTTTATCTGGTGGGCGGCGCGGTGCGGGACATATTGATCGGACGCCTCGCACCCGACCTTGATTTTGCCGCGCCTTCAAATGGCATTTCCCTCGCCCGAAAAGTTGCGAACGCGCTGCAGGCAGATTTTGTGCGCCTGGATGAAGAACGCGATACCGGCCGGGTGATCGTCACGAATAAAGATGGTTCGCGTACTTTCCTCGATTTTGCCTCATATCGTGGCATGGATCTGGAGGCTGACCTGCGCGGGCGCGACTTCACCATCAACGCACTCGCCTACGATTTGCAGACCGATTCGGTCATCGATCCATTGGACGGTATGCAGGACCTGCGCGCCGGCATCATCCGCGCCTGTTCACCCACCTCATTTGGCGATGACCCCGTGCGCATTCTGCGCGCCGTGCGCCAGGCCGCCGCCTTTGAATTTCATATCGACAAGGGAACGCGCGAGTTGATGAAGCAGGCCGCAGGTGGGCTTGGACGCGTTTCCGTCGAACGCTTGCGCGATGAACTGTTCAAGATCCTTGAAGGCCCAAAGCCGGATGCATCCATGCGCGCGCTGGAGATGCTGGGCGTTTTCGCGCATTTTTTGCCGGAACTCATCCCGCTAAAAGGCGTGGATCAATCCCTGCCGCATGTTTTCGATGTTTGGAACCATACCCTCGCGGTGCTGGCGAGTCTCGAGGAAATTCTTGCCGTGTTGGGCCAGCATCCTTCCCAGAAGGAAGGCGATGAACCATTCGCGGACATGCTTGCTGCACGAATGAACGATTATCGTGAGCGGTTTACCGATTATTTTGTACACTCCCTTAATATGGACCGCTCCCTGCGCTCATTGCTTTTCTTTGCCGCCCTGTATCATGATGTAAGCAAGCCGCAAACCAGGAGCGTGGATGAGGACGCACGTACGCACTTTTATGAGCATGAAGCCCTTGGTGCAGAAGTGGCCGCAGCGCGCGCGCGTGCCCTTAACCTGAGCAACGATGAGATCGATCGATTGCACAAGGTCGTCAGGCAGCACATGCGCATTCACTCATTTGCCATGCGGTTCCAAAAGGATGGCAAAATGCCATCGCGCAGGGCCATCTATCGGTTCTTTCACGATAGCGGCGACGCGGGAATTGACCTTGTGCTCCTGGGTCTTGCAGACCTGCGCGGAATGCGCGGTGCAACCCTTACGGAAGACATCTGGGCGGTATATCTCGATATCGCAAAGCTTTTGCTTGAAAATTACTGGGAGCGTCCCGAAGAGATCGTATCCCCGCCGCGCCTGCTGGACGGCAGCGAACTAATGAAGGAACTCGATCTCAAACCCGGCCCGCTCGTCGGCCGGCTTTTGGAAGCCATACGTGAGAATCAAGCGGCGGGAAAAATCGGAACGCTCGAGCAGGCCTTCGCCTTTGCCCGTCAGGAATTGGCAAAGGGAGACAGCGGTGAAGTATGAATTATGTATTCTTTGATCTGGAATCAAAAAATCTTTTTGAGGATGTGGGTGGTCGTGACCATATCGATAAATTGGGCGTGGCCTGCGCGGTCACATGGTCCACCCAACGAAATGATTTTGCGGTGTATTGGGAGAAGGATGTCCCTGTCTTGATCGATGAGCTTAAGTCTGCGACAAAGATCGTCGGGTTCAATTTGCGCGGGTTTGATTATCAGGTGCTTCAACCCTATGTACCGCAGACGCGCTTCGCCACGCTCCCCACCCTGGACCTGCTACTCGACCTGCAAAAAACCCTTGGTTTTAGGATCAGCCTGGATTCGATCGCCAGCAGCACCCTCGGTGAAAGCAAAACTGCAGACGGTGTACAATCTGTGGCATGGTTCCGTAATGGGGAATTGGATAAGGTGGCCGAGTATTGCAAGGCCGATGTGGATATCACCCGTCGTGTCTATGAATTTGGGCGGGATAACGGTCATATTTTTTACAGATCCAAATTGGGCAGTAAACTAAAAGTTGACATCAAATGGAAATAAAGGATAAGGATGGATCATGAACACAATTTCGATTAACGGTATAGAACTTGCATATTCCCGCCGGGGGAAGGGGACACCGCTTGTGTTAATTCACGGGTTCCCGCTGGACGGTTCGAGTTGGGGTGAAGTCCTTCCCCTGCTTGAAGGTCAATTTGACCTGATCGTGCCGGACCTGCGCGGTTTTGGGGGATCCACGACGACACAGTCCCCATATCGTATTTCTGATATGGCTGAGGATGTTGCCGGCTTGCTCGACCATCTGGGAATTGAAAAGAGTGCAATTGTCGGCCACTCCATGGGTGGATACGTGGCATTGGCCTTCGCGAAGAAATTTGCGAAGCGGGTAAGCGGATTGGGCCTGGTCTCTTCACAGGCAGTAGGAGACCCGCCCGAGCGTAAAGAAGGGCGTTATAAAACAGCTGAAGATGTAGCTCAAAAAGGCGTGGACGTGGTTGTGGAAGCAATGACCCCCAAACTTTCTGCAGATGAACGCGTGCAAAACTTTGTGCGTGATTTGATCGGCAGGCAAAGCCCGGACGGGATCATTGGTGCGCTCAAGGCAATCGCTGAACGTGATGATCTCACTTCAATTCTTTCTTCATTTTCCTTTCCCGTGGTGCTTGTCCATGGTGATGCAGATGTCATCATCCCCATTGATCGGGCGCGCGAGATAAAAGCCCTTGTGCCTTCAGCAAATTTAACGGAGCTGCCGGGAGTTGGTCACATGCCAATGATGGAAGCAGCGGCAAAAACTGCCGAAGCACTGAAGTCCTTGAAATAACAAAATGCCCGCCGCTTTCAAAGCGGCGGGCTAATTATTTAATTTGGGTTCAGGCTTGAGGTAGTGATGGAAGTGGAGCGGTGCTTCTGGCCGTACTGGCGTCATTTTTTCTTCGTGATATGCCAATGGGGCCGGTGGTTTGCCTGACCATTTTCCTGATATGTGCCACGAGCACCCCGCTGGGAACCGGCTTTACGAGGAAATCATCCGCGCCCAGGTCCAAAACGCTTGCCACCATGCGCGGATCATTGATGGCTGAAAGGATCAGGATGGGCACGTTGCTAAAAGCCCGTATCGACTTGCATACCTGCCAGCCATCCACATCCGGCATCATCAGATCGAGAAGAATGATGTTCGGTTTTTTTTCTTCAGCCAGTTGTATTCCTTCGGCACCGCTCGTGGTTGTGATCGCCTCAAAACCATGTGTCTTGAGCAGCATGCCCATTAGATCGGTTATGGCAGAATCGTCATCGATTACAAGAACTTTTGTTGTCATGAATTTTTCCTTGTGGACCCCATTATCGCTGATTAAGAGTAATTTCAACTTTGCAAAGAGTTAACAGATTAACGGCCAGCTCGCAAAATGGGTTGGTTGTCAATTTGCCTATTTTTGGTAAAATATTTCACAAATGCTCGTGAAAATCGTTACATCCAGGAGGCAGAGATGACCAAGTGGATTTACATGTTCAACGAAGTCAAAGAGGCCGAAAAAGCCGCAAAAGGTTCCTGGGATGGTGTAAAAGCGATTGTAGGTGGCAAGGGCGCAGGTTTGCTGGATATGACCCGCGCAGGCGTACCTGTGCCTCCATTTTTTACAATCACGACCGAAGCATGTAATGCATATCAAAAAACCGGTAAATTCTCCGCAGGGATGTGGGGTCAGGCTCTCAAGGGATTGAAACTGATCGAAAAAAAGGCGGGCAAACAATTTGGCGATCCCAAAAACCCTCTGCTGGTCTCCTGTCGTTCGGGCGCAAAGTTCTCCATGCCAGGCATGATGGATACGATCCTGAATATCGGCCTTACAGATCAGGTCGTGGACGGTATGATCAAGGCGACAGACAATGCGCGCTTCGCCTGGGACTCGTACCGCCGTTTGATCGAGATGTTTGGCAGGGTGGTTATGGACGTGCCTGACGAAAAGTTTGAACATCCCTTTGCAGCATTGAAAGAGAAAAAGGGGTACAAGCTTGATACTGAAATGAAGGCTGAAGATTGGAGGGAAATCACAGAGTTATACAAACAAGTGTACAAGAAAGAGACGGGGGATGATTTTCCACAGGATCCATATAAACAATTGTCGCTGGCCACCGAAGCTGTATTCAAATCATGGAACTCCAAACGCGCTTTGGCTTATCGTAACAAGGAAGGCATTCCCGATACGCTCGGCACCGCAGTCAATATTTGCACCATGGTATTCGGCAACATGAGCGATGACTCGGGCACGGGCGTGGCTTTCACACGTGACCCGTCCAGCGGAGAGCGCAGGATGATGGGCGAATACCTGCTCAATGCCCAGGGCGAGGATGTCGTTGCGGGTATTCGCAACACGCAGAAGATCGAAAGCCTGAGCCAGCATATGCCGGCTGTCTACAAACAGTTCATGGGAATTACTGCAAAGCTCGAAAAGCATTACAAGGATATGCAGGATGTGGAATTCACCATCGAGCGCGGCAAATTATGGATGCTTCAGACGCGCATCGGCAAGCGTGCGGCCAAATCTGCCGTGAAGATCGCGGTGGATATGGCAAATGAGGGCCTTATCACCAAAGAGCAGGCGGTCGTGCGCGTCACCCCGGATCATGTGGATGCATTGTTGCACCCGCAATTTAATGAGATCGAGATGACGAAGGCCGCGCAGGATGGCAGGCTGCTTGCAAAAGGTGTGAATGCCTCACCCGGCGCGGCAGTTGGCCAGGTCTATTTTGATGCGAACACCGCCGAGAAGATGGCAAAGGAAGACGCGCAGGAGACCATCATGGCTCGCCCGTTCACCAAGCCGGACGATGTGCACGGTATGATCGCCTCCAGGGGAGTGCTTACGAGCGAAGGGGGGGCCACCTCCCATGCAGCTGTCGTTGCGCGCCAGTTTGGGATCCCATGTGTGGTGGGTGCTTCGGCGATCAGGATCGATCTCCAAAAACGTACCATGATCGTTGGCAAGACCGTCATTAGAGAAGGGGAGTGGATCTCGGTGAATGGCACAACCGGCAGGGTCTTTGCCGGCAAGCTTCCCATGTCTGCGCCTTCACTCGAAGAGCAAACGGAATTGATGATCCTGCTTAAATGGGCGGATGAGATCTGTGCCCGTAAAAATATCCGTAAGGCCCCAAAAGGCTCGCCCACGCGCGGTTTGGAAGTGTGGGCCAATGCAGATTATCCAAAGGACGCGCGGCGCGCCCGCTCGTACGGCGCGGTGGGCATTGGTCTGTGCCGGACCGAGCACATGTTCTTTCAGACCGAAAGATTGCCCATTGTTCAGCGCATGATCCTTGCGGAGTCCATCGATGAACGTGTAAAAGCGTTGAATGAACTGCTTCCATTTCAACGCAGGGATTTTGACGGCCTTTTTGAGGCGATGGACGGATACCCGGTGATCATTCGCCTGATCGATCCGCCTTTGCACGAGTTCATGCCCGATGAAGAAAAGCTTTTTGAGGAAGTGGTAACGATGCATGCCAGGGGTGAACATGAGAAATTGGAAGAGAAGGAACATCTGCTGCACGCGATACGCGGCATGCACGAATCGAACCCGATGATGGGCTTGCGCGGCGTGCGTTTGAGCATTTCCATGCCGGAGATCGTCTCCATGCAGGTGCGTGCCATTTTCGAGGCCGCGGCAGATTGTGCAAAGCGCGGCATCTCTGTAAAGCCGGAAGTCATGATCCCGTTGGTGGGTACGGTGAAGGAGTTGCAGTGGATCCAGCCCAAACTGGAAGAGATCGCCCACGCGGTTATGCAGGAAAAAGGCATACACTTTGAATATAAATTCGGCACGATGATCGAACTGCCACGCGCCGCAATGACCGCCCATGAAGTGGCACAGGAAGCGCAGTTCTTCTCGTTTGGTACGAACGATCTGACCCAGATGACTTTCGGTTATTCGCGTGATGATGCCGAACGGAATTTCCTGATCACGTATCAGGAGCAGGGTATTCTGGAGAAAAATCCTTTTCAAACCCTGGATCGCGACGGAGTAGGGAAACTCATGCAAATGGCAGTGACCGACGGCCGTGCGGCCCGCCCCGATCTGGAGGTTGGCATTTGCGGCGAGCATGGCGGGGACCCGGACTCGATCGAGTGGTGTCATTTGATCGGAAACAACTATGTATCCTGTTCTCCGTTCCGTGTGCCGGTGGCGCGGCTCGCTGCCGCGCATGCAGCTTTGAAGCATCATGCAACCGCCACCAAAAAATCGAGGCTGCCAGCCAGACGGAAAAAAGTTGTAAAATCGGCGACAGGAAAGTAGCGACCATGGCTTCGGCTGCGAACGTGAGATAATATATAAAGTGGAGTGGCAAATGAAAAAGAACAGGCTGCACATCCCGTTCGTGGTTCTGGTTTTTACGATCCTTGCATGTAATCTGCCTGGAGCCGCGTCGCCAGCCGTAGAGACGGTTCCGGCCCCGATTCAATCCGAGGTCCCGGTGGACGCGATCGTGCCTGCCACATCCACAGTTTCAGTGACTCACATTAACTTACCTTCAACCGCATCCGCAGGACTCTATATTTATGATGTGGAGTCTTCCAGTACTGCGCCGGAGAAACGCGCCCCTTACGGCGACTCTTACGATATCAACCGCCTTGAAAGGCCTTTTTTACAGGACATGTCCTATGTGCCAGACCTCGACATCGTAAAATCCAATGTCGGCCAGGATGCGGATTGGTTCTATGTGTCAATCGACCTGGTGGGGACAGACCCAAATAACCCGCTGGGCATTGACTATGGCGTGGAGCTTGATACCGATCATGATGGTTTTGGCGATTATGTCATATGGGCACAACCGCCATACACATCCGATTGGGATACCGCCAATGTAAAGGTCTTTAAAGACGATAACCATGATACGGGTGGTCTTTCAGGCGACAAGTCTGACGCACCGATCACGACAGATGGATATGAAACCCTTGTATTTAATGGCGGCGCAGGGGATGCCGACCCGGATATGGCCTGGGTGCGCATGGGTGGGGATGAAGCTGTCATTCAATTTGCGTTTAAAAAATCCTGGTCCGGTACGGTTTTCATGCTGGGTGTGGTAGCGGATGCCAATTTCCATGATGTACAGAAATTGGATCTTGTTGATCGATATACCGAGGTGGAAGCCGGTTCACCGGTCAAGGATAAGCAATATTATCCCCTCAAAGCTCTCTTTGCTGTGGATAATACCTGTCGCGAAGCTTTTGGCTTCAAACCTACCGGATATGAGCCTCAACTGTGCCCGCGCGCGCCCGCGCCTGATCCGAAGACTCCCCAGGCAGGTTGCACGAATCCCAGCCAGTATACAAGTCAATCCAGTTGTGAAGCCGCGGGATGTTCATGGGTGCAGAACCCGTCCGTGATCATCCTGGTCGTATACCATTGCGTGCAATAATGGGCGAGTTAACTATTTGACGAAACGCATGAACACCTGATTTCCCAATAACCGCCCGCGTTTTGTAAGCCTGATGACCTCCGCATCAACGGAGGTCATCTTTTCAAGCAGGCCTACGCGGATCAAGCCCTCGATCTCTTCCGGGTAGACATCCGAAAGGCCGCTTCCGAATCTTAAACGGAAATCTGATTCTGTCACCCCGGCATTCGTCAGCCTGAGATTTGTCATCATATATTCTGACATATCGTCCTGAGGAGACTGTTTGTGCTGGTTCACGGCTGCAGGCGAGAGCGGGAAGATGATATCTGGTATTCGAGGTTCGATGTTTATCAGGCGATCGATATAGGTTTTTATTCGTAGAGCGTTTGAATACCGATATCCGTTGGCGTATCCGTGCGCGCCCGCGCCAAACGCGAGGTAGGGAAGAGAACGCCAGTATTGGATGTTATGCCTGCATTCCCGGCCCGGCTTCGCCCAATTGGATATTTCATATTGGATATAGCCGTTCTCTGCAAGAAACCCCTCCGCATATTCATACATTTCCGCGGCCAGGTCGGGGTCTGGCAGAGGCAGTAACCCTTTCGAAGACCAGCGCCCAAAGGGTGTGCCATGTTCGAGCGTGAGCGCATAGGCGGAGATATGCTGCGGGTTGAGGTCAATGATGCGTTGAAGGGAGGTTTTCCATGTTTGTAATGTTTGCTCGGGCAGGCCGTAGATCAGGTCCAGGTTTAAATTGTCAAACCCGGCTTTGCGCGCAGTGGAGACGGCCTCGATCACATCGAAAAAACTGTGTTCGCGCTCGAGCATGTGGAGTTCTTCCGTGTTGGCAGATTGCACGCCGAAGCTAATGCGGTTGATCCCTGCTTTACGGATGGCAGTCAATTTCTCAGGAGAGACCGTGCCCGGGTTGGCCTCAATGGTTATTTCGGGATCCGCACTGAATGTAAAGGCGGCGCGCAAGGCGTCCATGACGGAGGCAAATTGAGGTCCGGAAAGAAGCGAGGGAGTCCCGCCTCCAAAGAACACAGTATGCATTTTCGTTTGGTCGTCCGCTAGCTTTGTAATTTCAAGTCCAACAAAATGGATTTCCTGAATTAACGCGTTCACATATGCCGGGATCGAATCTTCCTGACCCGCGTATGTATTGAAGTCGCAATAGGCGCAGCGATGTTTACAGAATGGGATGTGGAGATAAAGAGAGGTATCTGGTGTCATGTGCGAGGTGCCTGGTTGTGGCGGGGAAGGCCGATGATGAGCGCTACGGGGCCAAGCAGGAGGATCCAGATGACGTTGCCGAGGCCAAATTGGTCCGCGAGCAGGCCGATCAGAAAAGGGAAGAACTTTGCCAGTGGTGCTGTAACAGAGCCAAGTGCCATGGCGCTGGCGCTTTGGCCGGGCAGGGTGGAGTATAACCTTCCCTGCAAAATGGGATACCAGCCCGTATTGAAAAAATTGACAAAGACGATGGCGATCATTTTGGGAATGAAACCCGGGACGATCAAAAATATGGTGAATGCAAAGATTTGAAGGATCGCAGTGGTACGAAGAAATTTTATGCTATCCGGCTGGCGGTCGATGATCGGGATGAAGAAGAAGTCGTTGATCAGGCCGATGGCCAGCCAGACGGTCACAGCGATACCGGCCTGCTGATCGCTGACGAGTACCACGTCTACAAAATACAGGGCCAGGTAGCTGAGCAGCACATCCATCATCAGATCTGCGAAATCGAGCAGCAGCAGCCAGCGCCAGACCTCTTTTCTTTTGAGGGCAGAAAAGGCCGCCCGAAATCCATCCAGAATACTTTGAAAAGTCGGCAGGCTTGTCGCGGAAATTTTGTCGGCTGGCACAAATTTGAACGCGGCGAGCAGGCAAAGGGCGGAGAAAGAAGCGAGCGCGGCGTATGTGCCGCGCCATCCGAGCCCAAAGTAGACAAATAATCCAAGAAGCAGCGGCCCGCCGAGCACTCCGGCCGAGCCGGCAAAGGTCCAGCGCGCCATATTCTGTTCGTGGCGCTTCGAGTCTGAGTCCATTAAAGAAGCTTGCGAAAGGCTCACGAACGCGCCTGATGATGGGAAGAAAATAATGAAGGAGAGAAGCAACGGCACAAAGGAATTCGAGATCGCTGTGAGCGCCAGTGAAATGCTGAAGAAAATTCCGCCGCCAATAATGAGGACGCGCCGCTTCCAAACGTCCCCCAAAATGCCCAGGAAGGGCTCGATCAAGGCTGCAATGAGACCCGGCACGCTGAGGAGCAGGCCGATCTGGGTATAACTGAGATGAAGGTCGTCACGGATGAGCGGCCAGGCGGTTTCGCCCACGCCAAAGACGAGTTCGTCGAGAAATTCGATCAGGAGGTAGATCATGGGCGGGAAGCCTGAATTTAACCATAGTTCCTGCTTTTTTAGCCGTCAATTTCAGGTCGTTTCAAATCATTAGTCGAAAACTCGTTTGAATAATGAATATGACCCCTGCAAACCGTGTAATGATGAATTTGATTTCAAAGGGATGCTGCCATAAAAAATATTCACTGGCTTAAAAGATTGACATCACACCCCATTGGCACGAAAATGCATCGTATCAAGTGGTGCGGATATCAGCCACAGGCGCGCGGAATTCGTCCACGTTTCTGTGGCAGAAATTTTGTGCGGACCACATACAATTCCATTCTGCATCGGAGGTGTGAGTGAACGCGACTTTGAAATTAGGAGAGCATTATATTTTCGATCTCTCCAACTGCAACCATGAGATCCTCATGGATGGCGAGAAAGCCTATTCGCTGTTTGCGCAGGCCGTACGAGACAGTGGCTTGACGGTTGTGGATGAGGGCTTTTACAAGTTCAGCCCCCACGGCTTTACCTGTTTTTTGCTTCTCGCAGAGTCGCATGCAAGCTTGCATGCATGGCCCGAGTACGGTTATTGCGCGATCGACCTGTTTACCTGTGCTCTCGGTAAAGACCTTTTGCCGCTGATCCAACGCATCAAGGATTCGTTTGGCGCGGATAACTTCTCGCTCCGTAAACTGGACCGCGAAGCGGAGATATCGACCAAAATGCCAGTCGCCATATAGAGACTGGCATGAGCATTTGGTTTACAGAAGAATTACATCCATATTATCGAAAGGGCATACGCGTTCGGCGCGTGCTTGCAGACGAACAAACCCAATATCAGCATATCCAGGTGGTTGAGACTGAGTTCTTCGGCAATGCGCTGATACTGGATGGGATCATCCAGCTCACCGAACGCGACAACATCGGCTATCACGAGATGATCGTGCATGTGCCCATGCTGGCGGTCGGGAAACCCAAACGGGTATTGATCGTCGGCGGCGGTGACGGCGGATCGCTGCAGCAGGTGCTGAGATACCCATCGGTGGAAGAGGCCCTCGTCTGTGAATTGGATCAGCGTGTTGTGGATCTCTCACGCGAACACTTTGCCGCCTCTTTCGGGGACCCCTGGGCTGACCCGCGTGCCAAATTGCTGGTGCGCGACGCCTTTGGTTTTCTCGAAGAAAACCCTGGCCAATTCGATATCATCATCTCGGATACGACAGATCCGATCGGCATGGCTGAACGCCTGTTTTCCGACGAATTTTACAAGCTGCTGGTGCGCGCGTTGACTCCCAATGGTGCAGCCGCGACCCAATGCGAACAGCCGTATTTTGATACCGAGCTGATCAAGACCATCTATCGATCTGCCAAGGCGCTGACGAAAAACCCCGCGTATTATTATTCCAATATCCCCACCTATCCTGGTGGGGGGATCGGTTTCATGTATGTTTCGAATACGCCCTGGGAAAACGGCTTGAAAACTCCTCTGCCCCCCGGAAAGAATAATTATATTAATCCTGAGATCCACAAGGCGGCATTCGCCCTGCCTGAGTTTTTCAGGAAAGAATTATACGGCTGAGATAATCATAGGGGGATAGAGCATATACGATCCATTGGTTAGCATATTCTGAAGTTGTATGACAACCGGCCCCTTTGTGGGTCAGTTGTTATTTTTGTAGCTTGCCCTGATGCCTGGAAGCGTGTATATTATTCAATAGATTTTTGCTCGACCTCGTCGCACGCCTTTATTTGGTGTTGAGTTATTCTGGAAGCAGGGTGTACCATGAACAAAAAATTTTTTGCGACCTCAGGCGGCCCGAAAAAGGGAAATTTTCTTTCCAGGTTATTCGAACCCGCGCGGCTTTTCATTGTGGTACTCGTTGTCCTTATTATTTATCTATTGCCTCTCGGCGAAAAACCTGAATTCATCGAACATAACGGAGAGATCGTTGCGATCCCTCAAAATCCCCCCATCC
>CAZJYB010000066.1:0-20646 GCA_964549865.1 uncultured Anaerolineaceae bacterium | reverse complement strand
GACATTTTCTTAGACCTTTTCCGGTTGCTGAATCTGCTTCTTGCGTGAGAACAGGTTGCGGATCGAGAAAGAGGCGATGGCTTTTTTTATTGGAGGAATGCGCAGGATCAGGAAGAAGGCGACGATCAAACCGTAAATAAGAGGTTCGAGCACTTCGCCCTGCAGCGTAAGGATGTCGCCCTTTTTACTCCATATATAATGGAGCACGGCCAGCGGCGCAACCAGGTAGACGAGCATGTGCAGGCGCTTCCAGTTCTTGCCGAGGCGCACCTTCCAAATATCGAATGAGGTGATCGCCAAAGGGATCAGCAGCAGGAACGAGATCAATCCGACGAGGATGCGCGGCTTTTGAAGGATGTTCTGGAAGATAAAGTCCCAGGCGAAGCCGTAATCAAGATCGATAAAAATCATCAAATGGATCGTTACATACAAAAACGCGTACAAGCCCAGCGCACGTCGGCGCTTGAGCGGCTCGCTCCATTTGAAGAGGATGTTCATCGGCGTGCACGCCAGCGCCAGCACAAGCAATGTGATGGCGTGCCGGCCGGTACGTCGTTCAAGGTCCTGAATGGGATTGGCTGAGAGACGGCCCGTGGCAAGATCGAAAATTAATAATGCGAGGCCGGACCACGCGTAGAGATGAACCGCGATCTGCAATGGAGTGTAGCGCGAGAAAAATTTCATCTAATCCGCAGGATCAAAAATTCTGGCTAAGGTCCATGCCTTCATACAGACTCGCGACCTGTTCGCCGTATCCATTGAAAGGGAGGGTGGGGCGGCGGTTGATCTCGCTAATGCGGCGCTCGGAAGCCTGCGACCAGCGCGGGTGATCCACATTTGGGTTTACGTTTGCATAAAAACCATATTCGTTCGGTGCAGCCGTCGACCAGAGTGTATTGGGTCTCTCGCTTTCGCTGGTCAGTTCGATCTTGACGATGGATTTGATCGATTTGAATCCATACTTCCACGGCACAACCAGTCGGATGGGCGCGCCGTTCTGCGGCAGGATGGTTTCGCCATAGATGCCGGTTGCAAGGATCGCCAGGTCGTTCATGGCTTCGTCGATACGCAGGCCCTCCTGATACGGCCAGTCATAGAACGGACTTCCCTGTCCCTTCATCTCTTCGGGGCGATAGACGGTTTCAAAGCGCAGGTATTTAGCGTCTGAGGTGGGCTGGACCATTTCGAGCAAACTTGCAAGTGGGAATCCATTCCAGGGGATGACCATGCTCCACGCTTCCACACAACGCAGGCGATAGATGCGCTCCTCCTGCGGGAACAATTTAAGGATATCTTCTATGGCAAATGTTTTTGGGTTGTTGACCAAGCCGCCTACTTCAAGTGTCCATGGCGCGGTCGTGAAGCTTTCGGATAACGGCGCAACAGCCTCTTTATTTGTACTGAATTCATAGTAATTGTTGTAATTTGTAATGTCCTGGTATGTGTTGACCGGGTCACCCAACTCATCGGTCGCGTTGGACGTGGGGCCCGGCGCGGCGTCCTGCGAGTCATCCACCACGGACGGCGCGCACGCGGCCAGCGCGGCGCTCCCGGCCACGACCCCCGCGGCACGGATGAAATCGCGGCGCGATAAATACACATGCTTCGGTGTGATCTCATAGGAACGAACAGGGATGGATTTAAATTTGCTGGTCATGATCTCTCCTGGGTTCTTTCTGGTAAGGGCGACCCGTCAATCTTTGTTGGAACTTCCGATCGGGCTGGGGTGGGTCGCCCCTACATATTGACATTAAAAAATTAATATGGTTCAGCAAGCAATGCCTGGATGTTGGCTTCAATTTCCTTATAAGCGCCTTCGCCGATATGGGCGTAACGAATGTGCCCGTTTTTATCGATCAGGTAGAGCGTGGGCCAGTAATGGTTATTATACGCCTTCCATGTGGCACCGCCGTTATCCTGTGCGACCGCATATTGAATATCGTACTCTGCAATTGCGGCTTTCAGGTTCGTAAGATCTTCCTCAAAAGAAAACTCGGGATAATGATTTCCGATGATGACGAGTCCCTGGCCGGCATATGCAGCGTGCCATTCTTTCAAGGACGGCATCACATTCTGGCAGTTGATGCAGCCAAAAGTCCACATTTCGAGTGCCACCACTTTGCCGCGCAAGTCTGCCAGGCGCAGGGGAGAGTCCACATTCAGCCAGGTGTCATTGGTTAACTCGGGAGCAGGCCCGAGGTCCTGAAGCGAAGTGCTGTTCAATGGCAGAACGGGTTCGGACATTTGAACAATTCCACAGGCTGTCAGCAAAAATAAAAGTCCAAAAAGGAAGCGTTTCATGGATCACCTCTTATGATGTGCCCATTGTAAAGAAACTTCCTTACAAAAAGATTACGCCTGCCTGAGAATTTTGTTAGGGAAGGGTGAAGGCGAATTGGCTTCCGTCGCCCGGCCTGCTTTGCACTTGGATGTCGCCGCCGTGCGCCTGCACAAGGCCGCGTGAAATGGCAAGGCCAAGCCCTGTGCCGCCTGTGGCGCGACTGCGGGATTTTTCGCCGCGATAGAAACTTTCAAAGACGTGGGGAAGATCTTCGGCGCGAATGCCTTCCCCTGAATCGGAAACGGTCACTTCCACACCTGCGCCTGTTCGCCGCGCATGGATCTTTACTTCTCCCTGTTCGGGTGTGTGTCGCAAGGCGTTGCCAATGAGATTATTCAGCACGCGGCCGATGCGTTGCGTGTCCATGAAAACGGGATCAACATTTGCCTCAACGCTGCCTTCCAGTTTTATGTATCGCCGCACTGCCAACTCTGAAAATGATTCGAGTGTATCGGAAATAAGGTCGGCCAGCGAGGACTCCGCCCGATCAAGTGGAATACCACCCGCGTTCAGTTGCGCCATTTGAAAGAGATCATCGATCAGGACAGAAAGCGAACGGACATCGCGTTGCGCGGTGTTGAGATAACGTTTGATCGTTTGAGGGTCATCCACCACGCCGTCCTCCAATGCTTCGAGGATGGCCCGCATGGACGAGAGCGGCGTGTGCAAATCGTGCCCGACCCAGGCGATCAAGTCTGCGCGCAGTTGTTCGAGTTCGCGTTGTTTTTTATCCGCGATTTCAAGCTGCTCGGCCATCTGGTTGAATGTGCGCGCCAGCCCGGCAACTTCATCGCGTCCGTGCACGATCACGCGCGTCTTCAGGTCGCCTTCGGCCAGTTTTTCCGCCGCGTCTTTGAGTAGATGAATTCGATCTGTGATCGTGGTTGAGAGGAAATATCCCAAAGCCGTTGCCATGCCGCTCGCGAAGACCAGCAGTACAATTGCGAGTAAAAGATCATGCTGGCTGGCAAACATCATTTGTGCCGAAAACCAGACGTTAAAGAAAGTAAGCAGGCTTGAAAGCATGTATCCGCCGAGCAGGGACCAGCGCAGTGTTGGCGAAAGATTCATCCAGCCGAGCCGGTAGGCGCCATACGCGGCCAGCGCAGATACGAACGCAGTGATACTGAGGAAGAGGGCCATCAACCCCAGTTCATTGAGCGGCGGCGCCATCATCATTTTAAAAATGACAAGTGAAAGCGCGACGATCAGGAGAATGCCCAGAATAAAACGGGTAAGAATGGGTCTGATCGATCTCATGGTTCGAATTTATATCCAACGCCCCAAACGGTTAATAAATGTCTGGGCTTTGATGGATCACTTTCGATTTTTTCGCGCAAGCGGCGCACATGCACCGTCACCGTGCCGGGATCGATATATTCTGCGCCGCCCCAGACGCGTTCCAATAATTGGTCGCGCGTGAACACCTGTTTTGGGTGACGCGCCAGAAGATAAAACATGTCGAACTCCCTGGCGGTTAATTCGATCTGCGATCCCCTCACCATCACAACACGCGTGAGCGGATCAAGGGTGATGTATTCAAAGGATAAAGCCCGATCAGACTCTGCGCCAGCCTGTTCCCGTCCGGTTCGTCTTAACACGGCCCGCACGCGGCTCACCAACTCCTGTGGACTGAATGGCTTGACCACATAATCGTCTGCGCCTATTTCAAGGCCGGCGATCCGGTCTATTTCCTCGCGCCGCGCGGTGACCATGATGATCGGCACATCGGATTGGCCGCGTAACCAGCGCGCCAGCGTAAGACCGTCGATTTCAGGGAGCATTAAATCGAGGATCACAAAATCCGGGATCTGTTTTTCCAGTATATTCATGGCTTGTTTCCCATTTGAGGCTGTTTGCACCTGATAGCCTGCACGTTTCAAATAGAGGCATACCACCTCGGCAAGGCTTGGTTCATCTTCAACAACCAGAATGTTCTTTTCGCTCATGGATTGAATCATACTTGATTCTTGAAGGCAGGATATTAATAATTCCTTACGCTTTGGGATGAAAATTCATACTTTTGTAAGGATTTGGTACGCTTTTCGTAATAACCTTTGATTAACCTTGTGCCATCAACTGATCAAAGGAGAACCATGAAAACAAAACAAATTCTTTTAAGTACGATTGTGATAACGACATTTTTCGTCACTGCCTGTGGAGGCGAACCGGCCCCTGATGCCATGATGGACAAGGAGACACCCACTGTGGAGGTAATGATGGACAAGGAGACGCCCACTGTGGAGGTAATGATGGAAAAAGAAACACCCACGGCGGATGCCATGATGGCGAAAGAGACTCCAACAACAGATGCCATGATGGAAGCACCAGCCTGGTATTCAGTCTCTTTAACCGATGTAAGGACAGGGCAGGCTTTTGCCATTCAAGACTTCAAAGGCAAAGTTGTTCTTGTGGAAGCAATGGCAATTTGGTGCCCAAAGTGCCTGCAACAACAGGGACAGGTAAAAGCCCTGCATGGCTTGCTCGGACAGCGTGACGATTTTGTAAGCATTGGTCTGGATATTGACCCGAATGAAGATTCGGCCAGCCTGAAATCTTACGTGGAAACCAACGGTTTCGACTGGCTGTACGCGGTTCCCACTGCGGATGTTTCGAGTGAGCTATCTTCCTTGTATGGTGACCAGTTCCTCAACCCGCCATCCACGCCGATCGTGATCATTGACCGCTACGGTGAAGCACATGTGCTGCCTTTTGGAATCAAGAGCGCCGATGAATTGTTGCAATTCATTCAGCCCTTCCTCGACGAAGCGATGTAATTAATTTCACGAGTTGTAGGGGCGACCCTTCCCGATCATCAAGTGTACTGGTTTGCACGGATGTCCCAGTTATGAATCTTGAATATTCGGCCTGGCGGGTCGCCCCTACAACAGGTATTCATATTTATGGAAACCATCATCACATCTTTAACGATTGGTTTGCTTGCCACTACCAGCCCCTGCGTAATGCCCTTGTATCCCGGCTTTCTCGCTTACATTAGTGGGGGGCAGGATGGCCTGCAGGGAAAGCCGGGCCGTTATTTTCTTGGTTTTTTTGTGCTGGCAGGGGTGCTGACCATGATGCTCGTACTGGGTGGAGTGATCGCCTTGTTGTCTGTTTCAATTGGCAGGGCGCTTTCATTTATCATTCCCATTGCAGATGTGATCATCATACTTTTCGGGGTGATGCTGTTGTTCAACATCAATCCGTTCAAAAAATTGCCACAAGTACAGGTCCCATTTTTATCCCATCCATTTGCAAATGCTTTTGTGTATGGATTGTTATACGGCCCCATCGCATTGCCATGCTCCGGTCCATTGGTGGTGAGCATCTTTGCATTGTCGCTCACTGTAGCAGATGCCCTGGGAAAATTAAACGTATTCTTTTGGTTTGGAATGGGATTCGGCATTCCCCTGCTTTTGTTATCTTTTCTGTCCGGCGTTGCGCAACGCTGGATCACGCGCCAGTTTGCCATACGCGCGCAGTTGATCAACTTCTTAAGCGGATTATTATTGCTTGGTGTGGGGATTTACGATCTCAGAATCAATTGGGAGTTGATCAAAGTGTATCTTGATTAATCCAGTTTTCGAATGACAGGATGGAGCAGGGGCAAAAAACAAAGCGCGGCAGTGAGAATCCCGGAACCGAGGAATACGGTCGTCACACCGATCTCGTCCACGAGCCAGCCGGTGAGGGCAAAACCAATTGGAAGGAGCACAAAGGAGCCAAGCATATCCACGCTGGAGACGCGTCCCATTTTTTCCGGTGGCACGAGTTCCTGGAGCAGATTCATCCATACAAGGCCGACTATTTCCAGCGCGGCGCCATTGAACAGGGCGGCAATCACGAGCACATAAAACGGTACATGCAAGCCAAACATACCCAGCCCGAGGCCCGCGATGATGCTGGCGATATAGAAGACCAATCCGCGATAACGGATCTTTGGGAATGCGCCCATGATCAGGCTGGCGATGGCATACCCGATCGGAAAGATCGAATAGATCAAGCCAAGCGTCTTCTCATCGCCTCCCAGTTGTTCCTGTACAAGGAAAGGCATGGCAATGCTGTACGGCCCGGCCAGCGTGATGTTTGTAATTGAAAATACCAGGATGCTGATCCACAAAATGGGCGAGGCGAAGATGGTCTGAAAGCCGCCGCGCAGGTCGTTGAAGAAATGCCCGAGCGAGAACCCTTCCTCCTGGGAGGCGGGCCGCGGCAGCGAAAGAAGCGGAAGCACCGTCAATGCGCCGATGAAAAAAGAAACTGCGTTCACGCCAAATGCAAATGCCGTCCCTCCGATTCCCGCGGCGATGCCGCCAATGGCAGGCCCGGCCACACGCCCGAACTGCATGCTCAAACTATTGATCGAGTTTGCACTGGGCAGGTCCCTGTGCGGGACGATCTGCTGGATAATGGCACTATAAGCGGGCATGAAGAACGCATCCGCAAAACCAAACGCCAGGGCAATGACAATGATCTGCCAAAGCACGAGCTGGTCTGTAAATGCCAGCCATGTGCCGATCAGCATGATGAGCCAGCGTGCCGCGTCTGAAAGGAACAGCACCACGCCGCGCCGCATTCGATCCACAACCACGCCGCCGATCAGCGAAAAGATCACGGTGGGCAGGATGCTGAAGAACAGCACGGTTCCCATGGCGGTGGCGGAGCCTGTTTTCTCAAGTACCCACCAGGCCATGGCGATCTGAAAAAGAAAATCGCCGATGCGTGAAAGGGTTTGCCCAAACAACAACACGGCGAATTTTTTATGACGGAGCGCACGGAAGGTGGATTTGAAAGAGAATTTTTCCGGCGGTTCCCCCTGCAATGGGTCTCTTTTGATGGTGAAGGTGTTATCCATGCTGGCTCCAATTTCGGCAAATAAAAAAATAGCCACACCGTCTGGGCGCTGCTCGCGGCACGGACGGTGTGGCTAAACAGAGTAGAAAGTTAAATCCATTCATTCATAGAACGAATCAAGCGCGGCGCCCTGTGTTTCATAGTTTGGCATGCTTTGCAGGAAACCGGTAATGCCAAGCACGTGATACACCTGCGGCGGCGCATTGCATAATTTCACACGCGCCACCTTGAACTGTTCGTCAGCTATCGTAAAAAGCTTGTATACTTTTTGCATGGCGCGCATGCCCGCGCTGGTGAGGGTATCCACTTTGGCGAGGTCCAGCAACAGATAACGCGCGCCGCCGTCGTAAGCCTCCCTTGCCGCGGCAAGCAACTGCTCCTCGCTTTGTGCGTCGAGCCATCCGTGTAAATGAAAAATGGTCACAAGGACCTTGCTTTGTACCTGTTCCTGGGTGATCTTTAAAGTGACATCCATGACACCTCCGTGCGAGGCAGATTATACCGCCCCACTTATCCGAATGAAAAAGTGCCGCCGCGCGCGCACCTTTGAACCTGCTCCCCGGAATAGAGAGTCGCCTCACCCTCGCCATATACGCGCCAGGCGTTATCCGATTCATCGATCACGCCCGTGGATTCATCCAACCCGAGAAGGGTCGTGCCTGGCAATGATCCTTTGAGCTGGCCTGCCCACGTCTTTCCGAAGTTATTGTGGTGAGGCAACACACACGCATTGGGGATCAGGTTCAGGCCGCGTAATAATTTCTTTTCATATGGGTCGTAGTAATGTTCGCATAACACCATGGCTCCGGCGCTGGAGCCGGCGATGACCGCACCTTCAGCATATGCATCCAATGCGGCAGCCCAACAGGCGCTATTTGCAAGCGTCTCGCCGAGGTGGCGCGGGAAGCCTCCGAGCAGATAGATCAGGCGCGAGGTCCGAATGGAAGCGGCGAGCGAATCATTATCCGCGCTGGCCCGGTCGATCACGTCCACAGAAACCACGTTCGTCGCGCCCAGGCTTTTGAACCAGCGAACCCCGTTATTCCCGGCGCGTTTGTGATTTCGGTCCGGTGCGGCCGCGGTTGGAATGATGCAGATGGGGGCATCGAAACCGCCGGCCAGCTCAATGGCGCGCAGGTCCGCTTCCCGCATTGCCCCGCCAAATTCCGCGCCGCCTTCGAGCACGAGATGGCCCATTTATTTTTCGAAAGAATTCAATGCTTCCTGGAAGGTTGGGTAGATCGGAATGTTCTGCAGAAACCCCGCGATGCTCAATACATAATGGACTTCCGGCGACACGCCCGCGAGTTTGAAATAAGGCGACTTGTATACTTCACCCGGGTGTCCGCTGTGCCATGCTTCCATTTCTTCTTGTGGCGTGAACATCTTGTAAATGCTGTGCAGGGCGCGCAGGCCGGCACTGGTGAGCATCTCCACTTCACTGAAATCGAGGATCAAAAGGTGGATGCCGGCAGCCTGGGTCTGGCGTACGCTATCGACCAGGATGGCTTCGGCGCTGCTATCCAGATGACCGCGCAGGTGCAGGACGGTGATCCGACCATCCGTTTTTGTAATGGTAAAAGCCTGGGACATGAGCTCTCCTTTGTAAATAATCATGTCACCTCTGTGTGCATAAGGTGACACAAAAAGATTATACATCCGATGAGAGTGCATTTGTTATAATCTTTTCAAGAGAGTTACAGTTGTGGAAAACGACATGCAAGACCCTGTTCCTGAAAACAGCGCAGGCCTTGTACGCAGGCTGAGGATGTTTTTTGTGATCGTGATCATTGGTTGTGTTTTGTTTTTCGGGGGGCGATATATTTACAGCCTGGGCCAAATAGCTGCTTTAAAGATCGCAGGCGTCGATTTGACCCCGCACGCGACAACATCCCCTGTAGTACAGCTCACTTCAACCATAACATCCACATCTACGCCCATCGCGACAGGCACATCCTTCTTTGCTCCCACACCAACACAAACAAAGATCCCATGGACTTCGTGCCCGGGCATCGTGATCACTGTGGAAGATACCTCCAAGGGCGATTTTCTGCATGTGCTGCGCTGCGAGGACGGCCTGGAATATGAGATCGGCCCGCTCACCAAAGGCGTGTATGCGGTTTCCCCGGACGATCAATATCTTGTCTATTGCAGTTTGAATGGGATCGTCTACGCGGCGCGCATCGGCTCCACGGCATTGACGGTCATTAAGAAGGTGCAGCGCGAGTTCTTCGTTTTCAGTAAAAAGGTGGACCCGATCTTCGAGTTGACTTTCACTGGCGAAAGCCCGTATGTGCTCGAAGTCTATGAGAAAAGATATGAACAGAACATGCCGATCAAGATGCCGGGATGGTTGTCGCGTGATTGAGTCCCATATCGAGTGAAGGTAGCCGGTTTATTTAACAATCAGGAGGCCCGCATGGCTGAGTGCCCGAAGTGTAAGAATACTATTCAAATTATATTGTCGGACAAAGTAACATGTCCATCATGTAAGAGCGATCTAAAGGCAACTTTATCTCCGCGTGCGAAGCCAATTCTCGTTTTTCTACTTGTAATTGAAACCCTAATTGGCATTTTCATATCAGTGGTAGCGGCCTCGATCCCGTATCCATTCGTGACGAAATGGATTATTACCGGCGCTGTTCTCCTTGGTTTGATAATCCTTTCAATAATCTTGTTGCTATTCGTTCTACAAAGATTTATGGTATTGCGCAGGATCTGAGATCAATGCGAAGCTTTGCGATAACAACAAAAAAAACCGCATTATGCGGTTTTTTTTGTTGTCTTGTTAGGCGTGGGACTTCGCGGAACATCCCCGCTGCTGTGCGACCGAAGGTCTTAGACCAACTTCTCGTCGGGGTCAGCCCTTACAGGGTGCTTCGCGAAGACCCTCGCCGAGCGCGACTTTGAATTAATTATTCGCCGAGTTGCGTCGAGGTGAAATCGTCGAAGGTCACGTTCGCACCGGATTCCTGGTCATCGCTGGCGGCGAACAGGCCGATCACGCCGCTCGTATAAGTGGAGTCGCTCACGCTGTCGATCTGCTGACCATTGACGTAGAGGGTCATGGAGCTGGGACCGCAATCCAGGCCGAGGCGCATCGAAGATGGGCTGCCGGAGATCACATCCGAATTCCCTTCCTTCAGGAATACATCATCCACTGCCACTGAAGACTTGATGAATGCATAATACCCATCCGGGGAAACGCCCACGTAATAGAAGGCATTTGTGGACCCCTGTTCATTGCAGACGAACCCGAACAGGGCTTCCGGGTCGGTGCTGTCATTCTTAACGCTGACTTCCATGTGAATGTTTTCGTATGACTCAATGCTGGGCGTGGACCAGGTCACAAAGTAAGGCACGTACACGATCATCTGCAGGCCGCCGTTTGTGTATTCAACGGAGCTTTGCGAGTCGGTGCCTGTGCCCCAACCGCTGCCGTCGCTTGAAAAATCATCGCTCGGCGTGGTGCTCAGCAATGAAGTCAGGTCCGGCATTCCACAGGCCAGTGCGGCCAGTGCGAGCACGGCGATCGATGCAAATAATTTCCAACCAAAAGTTTTCATTCTCTTCTCCTTGTATAAAAGTACGCTATTTTAGCATCGCCTGTGGATATGAACAGGGTACTCTGCTCCCAAAGATCATTCCCCGCGTTCCACTTCCACGCGCATCTCATTTCCATCCGTGATCACCGAGATCCAGCCGCTGCGGTCTGTTCGCAGCAACGAATATCCCTCAAGCGATTCAAGGACCTCTTCTGCCGGCAGGCCGTCCGGGTCCCCGGCCGCGACGCTCAGCACCACCAGTTGCGGATTCACATTTTCGACGATATCCGGCGGGTTGGATGGCGCATAACCCGCATCCGCCAGCAGAAGCACATCCACCTGGCCGATCACATTGCCATACTCAATGGACTCGTACGTGCCCTCGCTTATACCCAACGGAAGCAGCACGCTGAAATTCCCATATTGGAGGAGAAGCACGCTCCCGCGCGGACCCTCGGCCTGCACCTCGATGAACGCGCCATCACCCAGCTCGAGCCGTTGACCTGTCTCCGCGCGGCTGACGGGGATACCCTCCCCTGCAAAATATTTATCCAGCGTTTGCGCGGAGAAGGAGCCCTGCACATTCCCGCTCCATAAAACGTTTTCCGGCGGGTATCTTTCTGTCACGCGCGGCAAAGCAGAGAGATCCTGCTCGTCCGTGGATGCGATGATGAGCCAGTCCAGCCTGCGAGAAAAAAATGGGAGTCTCCTGCCGAGTTCATCTGAAAGCCCGGAGGTACTGGGCCCCCCGTTGATCAATATATTTCTGCCCTCGGGCGTTTGAATGAGGACCGCATCCGCCGAGCCCACATCTAGGAACGTGATGTGCAATTGACCATCCCCCGCGCTGGCGGTGGAGCGCCATAACAGGATCAAGCAGATGAACATGAACCCCAGGGTTGCGGTCAATGCAACCGTACGCAGGCGCGGGCCCAAAGCGAGGAATCGCTCCTTGAGGACCGGCCAGTTGAACGTTAAGTAAAGAAGCGTCCCGTAGAACGCGATCACGAGCCAGATGGATGAATCCCCAAGATGGATGATCCCATGAGGCACGCGGTCGAATAATTCCACCATGCGGATCGTATAGGTGGCGAACGGCCAGGCGATCCACGCGAGCAATTGACCGAGCGGAAAGATCACAAGACTGGTGAATACAGACAGTCCGCCGAGGATCATCACCGCCGGTTGGGCAGGCAGGATGAATGGGTTGGCGATGAACGAAATGAGGGAGATGCGTTTGAAATGATAGGCCATGATCGGAATGGTGGTGAGTTGTGCGGCGAATGTTAGCAAGACATTGTCATTGATGATGTGTGTAAGCGTGCTCGATTCCTGTTTTGTGATCTTCGTAATGATACTGTTCGTGAAGTTCGAGAAGGGCTCCGCATACAGGATCAACCCAAGCGTTGCAAAAAATGAAAGTTGAAAGCCCACGTCCCAGATCACAAGCGGGTTGATCAGCGCCATGATGAATGCAACGATCATGAGCGCATTCATTCCCATGTTGCGTCGGCCGAGCTGAAGTGCCGCCAGTGAGATGCTGCCCATGAACGCCGCGCGCATTACTGCGGCGTCCCCGCCGACGAGAAAAGCATACAGGAAAATGCTGATCACTGCAAGGAGTGCGCCAATGCGTTCCTCGAAGATGTTCTTGAAGATCGAAAAGAAGATGCCCCCGATGATGGCGATGTTGAACCCGGAGATGGCGATGATGTGTGCCGTGCCGGTGTTCCTGAACGCGTTCTGTAATTCCCTGGTGAGGCCGGTATCCACGCCGAGCAGAATGCCGGCGAGCAGGGAAGCTTCGGGGTCATTGAAGAGACGGTAGGTATTCTTGAGCAGCTTTTCTTTTAATTTATAAACGGCCATTCTATATATACCGCTTTCGTTCCCGGGCAACACAGTCACCTCTGCAGTGGACATGTACGAATGGATGCCTTCGCGCGCCAGATAGTCACGGTAGGAAAATTCCTCGCCTTCGGGAGGTGTTTTTAGAATCCCGCGCAGTCGTACGCGCTGACCATACTCATATATCTGGTTTTTCGCCACGCGTACCAGCAGGAGTCCCTCAGCCGGCAAGTCGCCGCTGCCCGAATCGATGGCCTCGACGTTTATTTTCAGGTTGGTGTACGTATCGCGATAATCCGGCGGTTCAGCGAGGGTACCGCTAATTAATAATTCATAAGTGCGGTCGTTGTAAAAGGCGATGTGGAAGGCATCGATGTTCGGCTGTGCGGCCTGGTACCTCCACGCGCCGAGGAAAAATGCGATCAGGAGGGCGTAATAAAGAGGGTGGGAAGTGAGTGGTGAATAGGGAGTGGCGGATGGTGGATGGTTAGATAGAGGATGGTTAATGGAGGATGGAACAGCGGTGCCAGCGCGGGATGCGAGGAAGCGTAGAAGGATAAAAAGGAACAGGATGATCGCGGAGATCGCGAACCAGGCCCACGCGGGGAGGGAAAGGACGCTCCCAAGCACGATCCCCGCGATGAAGGATAAAGAAGTCCACAACAAAGGCATGTTGTGGATTTTACATTAGATTGTGACATGAGGTGGTGATCCTATGCCATTGTCGCTTCCACCGCAAGCTTTTTCTGTGAAGCCTGCCCGGCCAGCCAGGCCAATCCCGCGCCTGCGATGAACAAGCCAATGTTAAGGATGAACGGCAGGTCCTTGTCCATTGTGGAGAGCGTGCCGGCGATCCAGCCGAACGGCGAAGTGAGCAGGATGATCCCCACATATAAAATGGATTGGATGCGGGCGCGTTCCTTCGGTTCAACGTTCAATACGATCATGCGGTCTACAAGCGGCCAGACGACCGCAAAGCTGCACGCCTCCAGAAATACGCTGACCAATAGAAAGCCGTATCCCAACTCGGGTGCGGTGATCAATAATAGCTGGCTGGCCATGAAGCCCAGGAACCCGATCACCAATGGCAGTTTGAAATGCATTTTGCTGATACGCGGCATCACGGTAAAGAAGAAGAGCAGGATGACCGCCGATTTGACGAATGGGAAGATGCCCAAATTCCCGGCCGGGATGTGAAGTTTCTCGGTCACAAGGATCGACCAGAAACCCCCGCTGATCAGGTTGGAGATGCTGATCACCAGCATGATCCCGGCGGTGTACAGTGTATGGGGTGCGCGCAGCAGCTCGCGTAAAACGCCCCGGTATTCGCCCAGCGCGCTGAAGAGACTCTGGTCGCGCGTCTCCAACATACGGATCTTCCCCTGTGCGGTCTCCTCCGTCATCTGGTACGTGACAATGGCTTTCAGGGCGAACATGATCGCTGCAAAGTAATACAGACCGCGCACGGTGGGCACGAGCGAGAATATCCCGATCAGTACGCCCGCAAGCGGCGCGATAAAACCGACCAGCAGGTTGGCGATGTAGATCCACGTGAAAATATCGACGAGTTGATCCGGGTCCGCGTCCTCCACCATCAGGCAGCTCCACGAGTTATGCGTGATGCGCCATACGCTGTTGATGATCCCGGCTGCCAGGAAATACCAGAAGTTTTGTGCCACGGCGGAGATCAACGCGGGTACGCTCCAGGAGAGGATGTCGAAGATCAGCGTCGTACGCCTGCGCCCGAGCTTATCGGTCACCACACCGCTTAACAAGGCGAGCACGATCTGAAAGCCCCAACCGATGCTGAGGATCAACCCGATTTGTTTGTCTGTGACTCCGAGCGCGATCATATAGATCGAAACGTACGGCGCATACAGGTTGAACGGGATTCCCCACAACGGTTCCGGGTAGACACATCCGCGCACATTGCCGCGCAGGTTTTTCAAGGTGGTGATCAGGGCATGGTTTTTCATTTGAAAGATTATAAGTTGAAAAATAAGAAACAAAAACCCTGCCAACTAAACGTCATTCCGTGATAAACTCTGGCATTGCATCGTTCAGGCTGGATCGTTGAATATCCGGAGAAGAGATGGAAAACAAACTCTACGTGGGCAACCTGCCCTACACCGCCACTGAAGATGACCTGCAAACTCACTTCAGCCAGGCCGGCAATGTCACCTCCGTGGCTCTCATCAAAGACCGTGCCACGGGCCGAGCCAAAGGCTTTGGCTTTGTAGAAATGTCCAGCGCTGAAGAAGCTCAAAAGGCCATCAGCATGTTCCACGGCCAGGATTTCATGGGCCGTACGATCACAGTCAACGTAGCACGCCCGCGCGAAGAACGACCTCAGCGCGGTTTCGGCGACCGCCGCGGCGGTGGCGGACGGCGCAATTTCTAGACGAACCTCCAGCCCTGAACAGCAGGAAAAAATTACAGCCTCGCAGCCGCGGGGCTGTTATCATTAAGAGCCTATCCAAAAGCCTTACCACTAAGGCACGAAGTCTCAAAGACCCGAAGAAAAACTTTGCCGTCTCGCATCGGCGTGCCGCCGTTGTTCGCGGCACGAACGGTGTGTTTTCGTGTCTTAGTGCCTCACCTGCACTGCAAAGCACGCAGTGCGGCGCAAGTGTGGTGGTAGACGATCTTGAGTTTTCGGATAAACTCTAAGTCATGAAACGCATACTCCTGATCGGCCCCGTTCTTTTTGGGACCGTCACCGTCACGCTTACCATCATCAAATATGACTTTTTGCGCGGCCTGGGCTGGCATCCGATCAACGATCCTACGTTCGACTGGCCCAGCGGCCTGGCGCTTGGACCGTATGGGATCATCATGACGCTGACCTTCATCATCAGCGGGCTGTTGATGTCGATGCTGGGCCTGCGCCTCTTTCGTAGCCTCAAGCCTGGCGCGGCCTCAAAAGCAGGATCGTTCCTTTTGATGTGTGCCGGCCTCGCGCTCGCCGCATTGGCATCCACCACCGACCCAACGCTCCGCACCACGCAGGCCACCTTGCATGGACGTTTGCACGACCTCTCTTTCGTATTGCTTGGGTTAAGTCTTATGCCCGCGATGATCATCCTCGGGGTGGCCTTTCGCGACGACACGCGCTGGCATACCTTTGGACTCTATACATGGATCACCGCCGCGCTGGCCCTGCCAACCTTTTTCGTCAAGGGCGCGTTCTTCTATGTATTTCTATTTGCGGTTTTATTATGGACTGAACTGGTTGCGTGGAAGCTGGTGAAAGACACTTGACACGCATGCTATACTGTTTTTAAGCTAATGCAGCCTACTGCCTATCTTAATTTGGGTGATTAGGTGGCGAGAAATCCATAGCCCGTTATAAGGTCAAACGGCGGGTAAACACCTAGTTGGGCTACATTGGTCAGTCATTTAGGATTTCATTGATAAATCTAATAGGTTACAAATCATGAACCATAAATTTGCCCAAACAATGAAAGAATTCTTCAACAAAATTGACAATAATGATGGCAATCTTAACTTAGAACAAGTTGCCCTGAAATTTTGCGAAAATTTTATTGAAAACACACCTGGCAACATACCATCTCTTAATATTCCCAAAAACGATATTACCAATGTGAGTATTCTTGGCAATAACACTCCTCTCGATTTTATAACAAAAAGGACGCCCCTTTTAGCCGATACTACAGTTCTCTCTCACTATGGAGAACAAGAACACAAATTTCACTTTTCCAAACTACAAACTGGAAATTCTATAACAAGCGCAATAGATTACGAGTCCACATTCAATATTAGATGTCCAAGTCTTAATGAATTAGGCAAATGGCTCATAGATTGCCGACCACTTCTGGAAGACGGGCAAATATATTATCTTCCTGATTTTACATATTCACAGGAGACATATGATTTTCACGTTAACGAAAGAAGAGGCTACAGAAATTATCAACCATCCCGCGATTTGCTTTATGACATTATCACTAAAAGCAAAAAGATGATTGGCTATCAAGTTCAAAACACAATAAAAACGGATCTCTTTCGAGTCTTGTTTTCTGTTGATTTACCCTACATTGAAAATATTGATACTAATACATTTGCAAAAATAACCGTTGATGAACCAGAAGCGGCAGAAACATTTAGGAATTTTCTAAGGCTTAGATTTCTAGGACTGGAATCTGCTGTGGGCAGTGAAAGTTATGAGAAGGATGTATCGAAGATTGGAGTTGAATTGCGGGAAGGAGTTCGCCAATTA
The DNA here is from genome assembly GCA_964549865.1 of uncultured Anaerolineaceae bacterium. GTDB lineage: Bacteria > Chloroflexota > Anaerolineae > Anaerolineales > Villigracilaceae > Villigracilis. The sequence continues at coordinate 3,821 of CAZJYB010000066.1, read as the reverse complement.
AACTCAGACTTTAATCTCCTAAAGAAAAAGCGATCCTTCCAAGTAACTGGGGCTACAATTGCATGTGTCACTGCTGTTTTAGTTGCACTGGATAATACACAATTTGGATACCTGCCTGAATTACTCGGCACAAGTGGGGGAATTTTGGCAGTTAGCAAATCTCTTCAAGAATACAGTACTGAGAAGCAAAAGACAGTGGAAGACTCGCCATATTACTATCTATGGCTTTTATCTGAAAGTACTAACAAATACTGAGATATTGTATAACAATGAAGAATCAAAAAAACGCCCAACAAAGCGTACTGGGCGAACGCCAGCACTTTGCACTGGACAGGTGGGATTCGTCGCCATTTTCAAGCAGTTTTCTCTCCAGCCGCCGCTAACGCAAGCCGTTAAGCGGTTCCTTGCACAAAAAAGCACTTGATTAATTGAGTAAAAAGGTGTATCTTTTGTAGATACTAAAAGGAGATAACCTTATGCTCACAAAAGTTCAAAAATGGGGTAACAGTCTTGCCCTACGAATACCAAAAGCATTTGCCATTGACGCTCAATTGGAAAACGATTCCTTCGTAGAAATTAGCATTGTTGAAGGTCAAATCATTATTACGCCTGTTATTGCGCCAAGTTGGACGCTTGAAGAACTATTAGCAGGTATCAATAAAAACAATCTTCATCACGAAATTGATACTGGATTTGCCGTAGGAAATGAGGTTTGGTAGGACTATGGCATACGTTCCTGATAGCGGCGACATCGTTTGGATTATGTTCAATCCACCACAAGCCGGGCATGAGCAGGCAGGACATAGACCAGCATTGGTTTTGTCACCGAAGGCTTATAACGGAAAAGTTGGTTTAGCCATTCTCTGCCCAATTACAAGTCAAGTTAAAGGGTATCCTTTTGAAGTCAAAATACCCGAAGGTTTAGAAGTAGGCGGAGCAGTTTTATCCGACCAAGTTAAAAACCTTGATTGGAAAGCCCGTCAGGCAAAATTTAGTTGTAAGTTACCACCCGCCATATATAATGAAGTCGTGCAAAAGTTAAGCACCTTGATACGTCAGCAACTTCAAAGCATGTAGAGTCTTACAAAGTCAAAAACGCCCAACAAAGCGTCCTGGACAAGCGCCAGGATAATGCACCCCGTCTTCGCTGCGCTTCGGCAGGTGGGATTCATAGCCGTTTTCGAGCATTTTTCTGGCTTCGAGTTTTTCTGCTCCCAAACTTGCTCGGCGAGGGACTTCGCGAAGCATCCCCGCCGTGACTTGGACCTTCGGTCTCAGGGCTGACGCAGGTCGGAGACCTTATAATTAAAGACAACCATCGGGATGTTGTGGTTTAACTGTGCTAAAAAAACCACTGACCTGTGTTTTGTTATGCATGAATAGTTGAAATCAAATTTATGGCATCTGCTCAAGATGAAGCAATAGTAATTATTCGTGGGGTTATACAAGACCTCGCCTCGCCTAACCATGATCTGCTAGGTATTATGAGGCGTTGTCAGCATGCATGCGAAATTCTCGGATGGCAACCAGCGAAGACTTGGTTTCATCAAGAGATTAATGGTTATTACCCTGAAACACCTCTTCCTCCCCATCGAAAAGTTAGTGGGGTTAGAAAGTGGGAGTCAAGTGGATACTTTTATGAAAGTTTTCAGCTCAAAATGACTTTAAAGAGATTCGGCTTAGAAACAGACTTTTTCGATGAACAACCAGATGTGCTTGATGTAAAAGCAGGTGTTAACTGGTTTATTGCTGCTTCTCGTACTGGTTATCGTGAAGAGCTTCAGGAAGCTAAAGAGGCAAATATTCCCTCTAAAAATATTAACGCCACCCTTCAAAGAGTTCGTATCTTTACTGCGGGCAATATATCATATTCGTTATCACAGATTGAGAAGCATGTTTTTGACTGGGCCTCAAGTTCATATGTTCAACTACAGTATGGGAACAAAGTTAAAGATATTTGGGAACTGTATCGTAGCGTGGTCGATAATGCTGTTCAACAACTTGGTCTGACGAATCATCTTTCTGCAATCCATGATGGAATTAAAACGGACAACCCGGAATCGTGGAGAGCCACTGTTCTTGAATGCAGAAATTTGTTAAATGACCTGGCAAATATACTATGGCAGGATCCAAAAGCAACTTATGAACACTTACTAGGTTCAGGTGTTGACGGCAAGCTTGATGTTCGGCAGGGCAACTACTCTAATCGAATATCTGCGTACCTTCACCAAAAGAGTGTTACTGGAACAATGGGAAAGTTTCTTCGAGATGAAGCAGAAAGACTCTCAGTTTCTATTCGGTCCCTTATAGCAGTCGAATCTGCTGCTCATGAGCCTATAGACAAGCTGCTTGCAAATACCGTCATTCTTTCCACATACTTTCTTATTGGTGAGCTTGCGCAAAAAACTGACCTGCTACCAGTCACAGAGTATGGACCTGTAAATTAAGTAATGCTTTATCCTCTTCATGATTCATATTAAATTAAAGGAGTCTATAATGGCAACATACAGATCAGGAAACCCCGCGCTCGGGGAAAATACTTTCAAAGAGTTGGAAAGTATCGATGACGACAACTTCATGACCTTGCAGGGCACGGTCAACAAGACCGCGCTGCTCCTGCTCATCCTTTTTATTCCGGCCACCTACGTGTGGAATCTCTTCAATTCCACACAGGATTTTGCCACGGTCGCGCCCTTGTTTTATATCGGGCTGATCGGCGGGTTGATCACCGCGATCATTCTCATCTTCAAGAAAAACCTTGCTCCTTATCTTGCAGTGCTTTACGCAGGGTTCGAAGGCCTTGCGATGGGCGGCCTCTCGGCGCTCATGAATGCCGCGTATCCCGGTATTGTGATCCAGGCGCTGCTCTTAACCTTTGGAATCAGCTTCGTCCTTTTGTTGATCTACAAGTTGAGGATCATCAAACCCACCGAGAACTTCAAGCTGATGGTCGGCGCGGCCACGGGTGGAATTTTCTTTTTCTATTTAATAAGCTTCGTGCTGTCCTTCTTTAACATCCGCGTACCGCTGATTCACGATAATTCCCTGTGGGGCATTCTTTTCAGTCTGTTCGTGGTTGTGGTAGCCTCGTTGAATTTGGTGGTTGATTTTGATTTCATCGAGCAGGGTGCCGCGCGAAAAGCCCCGAAATACATGGAATGGTACGGTGCCTTCGGGCTGATGGTCACGTTGATCTGGTTGTATGTTGAGATCCTCAGGCTGCTATCGAAGTTAAGATCCAGAAGATAACCCGCGCCTTGTAACAGCCCTGCGTAGTCAGGCTTATAGCCTGACTATTTGAACTTATACAAAGAATCGATTGATTGAGGAGGTTTCTCCGATGGCGCTGGATCGATCTTACATTGAACTAAACCGCGCGTCCACAGAACATATGCGCGCTTTGGCCGCGCGCCTTAGTGATGATGAAATGCAAACGAAGGTCGGTGAACATTGGACAGTGGGCGTTGTCTTTGCGCACCTCGCCTTTTGGGACTTGCGCGTGATGTATGTGCTGGATATGACCGAAAAGGATGGCAAGCCGTTCGTTCCGGAGATCGATATCTTCGTGAATGACCTCTCCCTTCCGCTGTGGGCAGCCGTCCCGCCGCGTGAAGCGGCACGTATCGCCATCGAGACCGCAGAGGCGCTGGATAAGCGCCTGGAAAATTATTCACCCACATTGCTTGAGGAAATTTATACCCACAACAAGCGCTGGGTGGCCCGCGCATTGCACCGTAGCGAACACCTCGACGAGGCCGACGCCGCTCTGAAAAGTTGAAGTACCTGTTTACTTTAATATATTCAGTAGTTTCGCTGTATTT